>JABWBL010000115.1 GCA_013360535.1 Planctomycetaceae bacterium | reverse complement strand
CGCTCCGTAACCGCGCGAAAGCAGCCCGACGCGCCTTCCCCGCTGCGCGAGCTCGCGCGCGACCCACGCGACCATCGGCGTCTTGCCGGTGCCACCCGCGCTCAGGTTGCCGACCGACACGACCGGAGCCGCCAGCCGCGCCTGCGGCAACAGTCCGCGGTCGTACAACGCTCGGCGCAGCGCTCCCACGGCACGGAAGAGCAACTCCGGCGCGCGCAGGAGCTCGATCGCTCCTCCACCACGCTCCAGCCGCGCTTCGATCCTCTCGCGCTGCGCGTTCGCGGCCATCGGAACGGCCTGCTGTCGGCGCAGGCCCGCGTGCGACGCCTCAGAGCGTCGGCGGCGGGGTGTCGTCTTCGGGGATCAGCTCGATCAGGCCACGCTCCATCTCGAGGAACGCGATCTTGATCGGGTGCTTCTCACGCGTCTCGATCAGCGGCGACGCGCCGCGGATCAACTCGCGCACGCGCTTCTGCAGCAGCGCGGTCTTGTGGAACGAGCCGGAGACGGACTTCTGGAGGCGCTGAGGAAGGGTCAGATCCATCGTGCGGGGCTCTCGAGGCAAGGACGAGGCGGGCGAAGGGGCATCCTTCGCTCCGGCGACTCTGGCCGCCTGTGAAGGGGCGGAGAGGATAGCGGCCCTCCGGTCGGACAGCAACCCCGGGGGGCCAGAGCCCCTGGCCCTGTCGCGGGGGCGCCGCCCTCCGGCGAGGCCGCTGGAGCGCCGGACCCACGTTTCCGGCGAGCTTACGGCCGGTTCAGGGGCCTGTTGGCGCCCCGCGGCCGCTCCCCAGACTGCGGTGTGGGAGTTCCGAGTGGCGTTCCGCTGTCGCCCCCCGTCCGTTGGCGGCCTCAGCGCCGCAGCCCGCCCAGACCTCGTTCCAGGGTCGACAGGAGCTCCGCGAGCGCTCCGATGCGGGTGTCGCACTCGATGCGCTCGTCCTCGGGAGCGAAGCCGCTCGCCAGATGCACAAACGGCAACCCGTTCGCCCGCGCCGCCGCGCCGTCGCTCGCACGATCCCCCACCATCACCGCCGACGTCGTCCCGAAAGTGTCGAGCAGGTCGGCGAGCATGTCGGCCTTGTTGGCGACTCCCGGCGACTGCAGACAGCGCGCCTCGTCGACGAGCTCGCCGAGCTGCAGCGTCCGCAACATCGAGTCGAGGTACGCCTGCGCGCAATTCGACGCGATGCCGAGCTTCACTCCGCGCGCCCGCAACTCGCGCAGCACCTCGCTCGCCCCCGGCATCTCGACCGCACCACCCGCGCGCATCGCCGCATGCGACTCCTCGACACAACGCGCCATCACGCGCTCCCGCTGCACCTCCGGCAACTCCGGAAACAGCCGCTCGAACCCCCTCGCCAGCGGCTGCCCCACCAGCGCCATCCACTCCCGCGCCGTCGGCAACTCGCGCTCGATCCCGAGCTCCCCAAACGCCCGCCTCGCCCCCCGCTCCGCCGCCACGACCCAAAACGAATCCGTCGCGACGAGCGTCCCGTCGAGATCGAAGATCACCGCAGCGAACGGCAGCGCGCCCATGGCTCGCACGCTACCACGCGCGTCGCGGGGCGCAGCTCAGCGCTCGAGTGCCTCGTCGAACTCGAGCGTCGCGTCTTGCCAGTCGCACGCGCCGATCGCACGAACCGCGAGATTGAGCTGGAAAGCGCCGCTCTTCTCGATCCTGACCCGTTCCCGCATTTCGGCGCCCGGCTCGAGCACCGCACTCCCTATGGAATTGCCACACCCGCCCCGCACCTGGGGCACCCAGTCCGATCCCTGTCGCGTCCTGACGCCTACGACAGCGATACCGAACTGGGTCAGGTACTCCAGCGGCGGCGCACCGGCGGGATTGCGCGCCACGAGCACGACCTCGCGCCCGTCCTCCCCCTTCGAGACTGGCTCCACGCGCAACTCCGGCAGCCGGAACACCGCCGCGGCCGACCTCTCGCGCGCGTCGACGACCAAGAACCACGCCAGTGATACGACCCCGAGCAGCAGGACGCCGACAAGGAACCCGCGCCTCACGCTTCCTCGCTGGAAACCTACGGATGACGCTCGCATACCGACGAGATCCTATCCGGCTTCGCCCGCTCCTCGCTCGGTTCAGCCTGCATCGTTGAGGAATCCAACTCGCTGCCGTGCGTGATTAACTGGGCGCTGCCTCCGCGTGGATCGACGACCAGTTCCCCGGCGCCTTCCGAAGTCGAGCCAGATTCATGCCCAGAGAGCGGCGACCAGACATCAAGAACCAGTCCACATCGGACCGGAGCGCAAGCCCGCGAGCGACGCGTGGAGCGGTTCAGTCCTAGTCGCGCCGCCAAGTGCGATCGATGGCGAAGCCGAAGCGGAGCACACAAAGCTTGGAGAGGCGCAGGAAACGCTCGTCGTCCTCACAGGCGAGGGCTTCGTCTATCAGCGGGCGGTTCGCTAGCCCTGGGATGAGGGCGAGCACCTCATTGGCCCGCTCGGGTGCGTCTGGGGTCAACTCAGCGATCCGTTCGAACGCGATCTCGTAGGCGACGAATTGCGTCACCGGATGCGCGAGCAACAACGACGAGCTCAACGCGAATCCACAGGCGGCGAAGGCGATCCGCGTACGCCGCGAAAGCAGCGCAGCTGCCTGATGCGCTTCATGCGAAGCTCGGTAAAGAGTCCACGCCGTGCCAAACGGGATGAGCCCGACGACTCCGACGACGATGAGCATGCAAACCAGAGTGAGGGGCAACAGGAAAAGTGCGACGAGCAGCGCCTGGATGGCCGACGAGAGCAGCGCTCCCCCCAGGAAGGCCGAGAAGCCCGGGGGACAGTCTCTCCAGTGAACGTGTAGGGCGAGCGACAACAACGCCGCGATCGCCGCAACATGCACGGTCACTTCCCTGGAACCGAACATGTCGGCACCGAGCACCCAGTGCAGGCAGAAGCACGCCGCCGGCCCGAGAAACCCGAAGAGGTAAGTCAGCACCAACGTGAGCGTGCGCGTCCGCCCGCGGCCCGCAACCTGCAGCACCGCTTCTCGCCGTTCCTTCCGCGCCTGGGCAGCTTCCGACTCGGAATCCACCATCGTGTCACTCACCTGAGGGACCTCCACGGTATGCGACGCTTCGACAACGCGCCAGCGACGCCGATGTCGGTTCAACGCTTGCGGGCCAGGCGGAAGTCGAGCACGAGAACATCTCGCGGTCCGGACCCGACGTGGATCGGCTCGGGAAACACGAGGTGGTCGCCAGAGGCTGTCCTGAGTTCCACGCGATAGAGATCCGGCTCGAGGCGTGGAAACTCCGCTGCGCCGAGTTCGTCGACGAACGCCCCAAAGTGGTGGCGCTCGGAGCGCAGGAAGATGGAGATCGGCAGCTTCGCCTCGGGTCCGATCTCGCTGAGCGCGATTCGCAACGAATCCGTGCTTCCGATCTTGATGAACACGGAGACAACCTCTTCGCGGCCGCGAGGGATCTCGATCTCGCCGGGACCGCTGATCGACCTGCCGGACTCGTCGCAGATCGTGAGGCTGTAGTCGCCATGCGGAAGTCCGGCGAACTCGACTTGGCCCTCCGGAGAAACCTCGGCGACCGTTGCCTGAGGACTCGGAACGAGATCAAGGTTCGCGATCGTCATGTACCGGTCATCGGACTCGAAGTTCGGCCAGAACGAGGTCATCTCGAGGTGCGCGGTCCAGCGGCGCGACGGCCCAGGAGGCGGGTCCACTTGCGCCGCGATCCTGCTCTCCGGAGCCAAGCGAACCAGGATCGGTTCACCCACACCGAGGTTTGAGCCGTCGAGAACGATCAACTCGGGTACATGCCCTTCGGCACAGACCCGATAGGCCGAGAGCTCCGAACCGACCTCAACCATCCCCGGAGTCGTGTCGAATTCGTACCGCTCCGGCGTCAGACACAGGAGGGCGCGCCCCTTGCCTGTGAGCAGCGTGTCCACCCGATACACCTCGACAACCACGTGCTGCAGCGGCTCCGACGTTCGCTTGTCTTGAACGACGAACGGCTCGACCCTCGAAGTCCTGAGACGCACGGTGACCTCACGCTCGCGAACCGGCCGCTGCCGGTCGCAAGGCGACAGCGGCCAGTGGGCATACGCCGGATGCTCCACGCTCAGCACGGGCGTCGCTCCCGCGGGCAAGTCAGGAAAGACGAACGTTCCATCGGGGCCGGTTCGCGCGCCCCAGCTCGTCCCCTCACGCCGGTCGTGCGCCTCGACCCACGCTCCCTCCACCGGCTGGTCATCCCACCCGAGCACGAGGCCTCGGACGGCGCATGTGGGCTTCGCGGGAGGCGCAGCTGATTCCGAAACGGACTCGCGCGACTCCGGCGCGCTGCAGGCCGCGAGCAGACACAAGCAGGCGACGCCCCGGCGACGTCGACGCTGCGGAAACAGCGTTCGTGCAAGGCGGAAGGACATGCCCATCGAACGCATCGCGTTCAGGGACTGACGGAAAGACATCGAACGACGAGCCTGGGGAAGAACGAGCGTAGTCGATCGCGTCGGAGCGCGCCACGAGCGCTCAACGGCACGGCGCCGATGGACGACGAGCCCAACCCAAATACGGCCGGCAATCGAAGTTGTGGGCGAGGCGTCAGGAATGAGGGCGGGGCGGAAGCTGTGCTGGAAATCGCGGGCGTGCGCAGGGCGTTCGGGGCGCCGGACGAGGGGCTCGGGGAGTTGACTCGGCCCATGCTTGCGGCGCCAACGCGTTGCGGCTCACTTGGTGCACAGGCCACCTCAGCGGCTCATTGAACCGCGAGCAGCACGGCGTAAGCACCGGCAGATGCGGCCCACAAGCCCAACAGGACGCGGAACCATCGGCCGCGGCGCAGGCGCGCGAACTCCGCGCCGAGGGTGTGCCTTTGGGTGGTGTGGCCGATGAGCCAGAGCACCCCACACAGGGGGATGCCCAACAGCAACAGAGTCAGCCCCTCGTGCAGGAACCACGGGAGCGACGCAGCGGATTCGCGCGCAGCAGCCTCCGAAATTCTCAACTTGCAGAACGAGAGGATCATGTTGGCGGTTGCGAGCGCGGGGGCGTCGACTCGAGGTCCACGGGACACGGGACGTCGAACGGCACGAGAGAGCGAGCGGCGAGAGGGCTCAATCCGGGAAGAGGAGATAGCCGTCGCGGGAGATCGGGAAGCCGAACTGCAGCTCGCTCAGCCTCGAGAGCCTGTCGAAGCGCGCTTCGTCCTTTTCCTTTCGGGCCTTGTCGAGGAGCGGCTCGCGCGACAGGCAGGGCACCCAGTCGAGGGCGTCGCTCGCACGCTCGATCGCATCGGACGTCGACAGCTCCAAGCGCTCGAACGCGATTTCGTAGCTCATCTCCTGAGCGATCGGCTGCCCCACAGGGAAGAGCGTCGCGAGTGCGGCACCGCAGACTCCGAGCTGTGGTCGTCGCCAAGGTGGCAAGGGCGCCGCATCGTCCCACGCTTCGCCCGCCGCACGGAACAGCACCCACGCGGTGCCAAACGGGATCAGGCCGAGAAGTCCGATGCCGACCATGAGTCCGACCAAGGTCAGCGGCAGCAGGAGCGCTCCCGTGAGCCACGCCAGAACGGCGGATGCCCCGAGGAACCCGCTCAAGAGGGCCAGCGACCTGGGCGACCTGACGAAGCCCGACACATGCAAGAGCAGCAACGCGAGACCGCTGGCGGCCGCCACGCGCAGCGGAATCGAAAGGCGCCCGAAGACCTCCGCCCCCACTCCGTCGAAGAGCCCGAAGCAAATCGCCGGGCCGATGATTCCGAACCAGAGGGTCAGGTAGATCGTCCGCTTGCGTCGCCGGGTTCGTGCGGACTGCTCGTCCAGCGCGGGCGGGCTGGCCACAGCCATGTCATTCGCTTCCGTCATGAGGGACGCTCGCCCAAGGGGACTCGAGAGTAGTCGCGTACCAAGATGCGCGCCACGCCCCGCAGCGAATCGGCGGTTCCACCGGCCGGCACTCCCGGTTTCCGGGCATTGAGCGGCGCAAGCTGAACGCGCTCGACCACGGCCTGATCGGCGAAGGCGGCTGCGGAACTGGGGCCGAGACGCGCAGCGATGCGCCACCGCCACGAAACGTGGCGCGACACGCGGAACCCGGACGCGTGTCCATTCAGTCTGCCCACAGTTCCTCCTCGATGGACCGACCAAAACGGAGCTCGTAGAGCTGCGAGAGGCGCTCGAAACGAGCCTCGTCGCTCTCCATCGCGGCTTCGTCGCACAGCGGCCTCGACGAGAGCCATGGAACCCAGCGGAGCACGTCGTTCGCGCGCTCGATCGCGTCGGGCGCAGTGCTGTCGATGCGTTCGAGCGCGACGCCGAACGCGAGTTCCTGCACCACGGGCTGCCCCACGGGAACAGCGGCGGCCAGCATGAAACCAAGCACCCCGAGCCGCGAGCGCATGGGCGCCGGGAGAGGCGCCGAGTTCTCCCACACCTCGCGCGCCGCTCGCACCAGCGTCCACGCGGTGCCGAAGGGCAAGAGCCCCACCAGGCCGATGACCCACAACAAAAGCAGGATGGAAGCGGGCGACAGTGCCAGACCGATCAGCAACGCATGGGAGGCCGCCGATGCGAGCGCGCCGGCGAGCAACGCCGAACGGCGTGGTTCCTTCACCAGCCCCGAGACCTGCAGCCCCAGCAGTCCGATGCCGAGCGCGGCCCCCACGTGCACCGCGAACGAGAACCGTCCGAAGATGTCGAACCCGAACGACCAGTACAGCGGGAAGCAGAACGCGGGCGCCAGGAACCCGAACCCCAACGCCATCAGCCGCGTGCGCGTGCGCCTCCGCTCGCGCCCCGCCGCCAGCAGGATCGCCTCTCGCCGCTGCTTCCGCGCCTGTGCAGCTTCAGCTCCGGAATCCGCCATCGTTTCAATCGCCCGAGGGGATGCCACGGTATGTGACGGTCGGACATTGCGCCACGCTGAGGCGCTGGCACGCGAGTTCGCAGTCGCAACCAACCCAAACACGGCGGGCAATCGAAGTTGGGGCGGCGGGACGTTAGGAATGGAGGCATGGCGGAAGCGGTGCTGGAGATCGTGGGTGTGCGCAAGGCGTTCGGGGCGCCCGACGGCGGGCGTGTGGACGTGCTCGACGTGCCGAGCTTCGTGGTCGGCGCGGGAGAGCAGGTGGCGCTGCGCGGGCAGAGTGGCACGGGCAAGACGACGCTGCTGCACGTGATCGCGGGGATCGTCCGGCCCGACGCGGGCACGGTGAAAGTCGCCGGGCGCGACATCGCGCCGCTGTCGGAGGCCGAGCGCGACGCGTGGCGGGCGCGGCACGTCGGCTACGTGTTCCAGACCTTCAACCTGCTGCAGGGCTTCACGGCGCTCGAGAACGTCGCGCTGGCGTCGATGTTCGCGGGGCCTGCGAAGGTCGAGCACGCGCGCGAGCTGCTCGAGCGGGTCGGGCTCGGTTCGCGGCTCGAATACACGCCGCGCAAGCTCTCGATCGGCCAGCAGCAGCGTGTCGCGGTCGCGCGCGCGCTGGTCAACAAGCCCAACCTCGTGCTGGCGGACGAGCCGACCGGCAACCTCGACCGTGCGAACGCCGATGCGGCGCTCACGTTGCTGCGCGAGACGTGCCGCGAGAACGGCGCGGCGTTGCTCGTCGTCAGCCACGACGAGCGGGTCGTCGCGCAGTTCGAGCGGGTGCTCGACCTCGCCGACCTCAATCGCGCGAGCCACGCGGAGGCGCGTTCATGAGCGCCCGCCACTACTCGTTGTGGCTGCTCGCGCGCCGCAGCCTGCGCCAGCACGCGCTGTCGACGTTCGTGACGGCGCTGTCGCTCGCGCTCGCCAGTGGCCTTGTGATGGCGGTGCTCGTGATCGGCGCCCAGAGCCGCACGGTCTTCACGATCGAGAGCACGCCTTTCGACGCGGTGCTCGGCGCCCGCGGCAGCCAGCTGCAGCTCGTGCTCAACAGCGTGTTCCACCTCGAGACTTCGCCCGGCAACCTGCCGTGGAGCGCGTACACCACGATCAAGACGCGTCCCGGCGTTCGCGCGGCGGTGCCCTACGCGGTCGGCGACAACTGGCGCGGATTCCGCGTCGTCGGCACGGACACGCAGATGTTCGATCGCGAGCTGCTCGGTCCGCGCGCGCCTGCGGTCGCCGCAGGTCGCATCTTCGACGAGACGCTGCGCGAGGCCGTGCTCGGCAGTTTCGTCGCTTCGCGCACCGGCGCGCGGGTCGGTGACGAGATCCACCCCGCGCACGGTGTCGACGAGGGCCACGCCCACGACGAGGACTACGTGATCGTCGGTGTGCTTGCGCCGACGAACACTCCGCTCGACCGCTGCGTTTGGATCCCGATCGAGGGCATGTTCCGCATGGGCGGGCACGTGCTGCGCGGAACGGGTGAAGAATTCCACGCGGAACCCGGAGAGGAGATTCCCGACGAGGTGAAGGAAGTGAGCGCAGTGCTGCTCGCCTTCACGACGCCGCAGGTCGGGCTCGAGCTCGACCGCGAGATCAACAAGAGCGGCAAGGACGCGACGCTCGCGTGGCCGATCGCGCGCGTGATGGCGGAGCTGTTCGACAAGCTCGGCTGGATGAACCGCGTGCTGGTGCTGGTCGCGGGGCTGACCGTGTTCGTCGGCGCGGCGTCGATCGTCGCGAGCCTGTACGACGCGATGCACCAGCGCCGCCGCGAGCTCGCGATCCTGCGCGCGCTGG
>JABWBL010000114.1 GCA_013360535.1 Planctomycetaceae bacterium | reverse complement strand
GAGCACCTCGTTGGCCATCGTGATCTCGCCCACCTTGGCCTTCAGCCGCGCGATTTCCTCGTCACGTTCATCGCGCTCGCGGTCCTTCAGTGCACCTTTCGCGCCGGCGAGCACACGGTCACGCTGAGCGCCGTCGGCGGCGAGACCCTCGAGCTCGGCCGTTACCGGCTCGAGCGCGGCGAGACGCTGTTCGTGATCGCGCGCTCGCTCGGTTCGCGCCTGTACGCCCACGCCATCGGCGGCGTGCGCCTCGACCTGCCGCCCGACGGCCCGACCCCACTCCTCGATTCAGCGCCCGAGTCGCCCGCTGGCGCTCCGGCTCCGACCTCTGGTTCCTAGAAGGAAAACGCCATGAAAACCCTTTCGTTCCTCCTCCCGCTCGCGCTCCTGCCGCTCGCCGGCTGCGTGATGGCGCCCGCTGGCGCGGTCAACAGCTTCGACGGCAAGAACACCGAGGTCGGCAACGCGCTGCTCAACGCCTCGCTCGAGATCCGCAACATCGTGCGGGCCGAGAAGAACGGCCTGAAGGTCGCGCAGTTCGAGCTCCACAACCGCCACTCGACGTCGCTGTCGTTCCAGTGGACCGTCGAGTGGTACGACCGCTCCGGCCTCGCGATCCAGTACGGCCCGGCGCACTGGGAGCCCGAGCGCCTCGCCGGCGGCGCCTCCAAGACCCTTCAGATCGTTGCTCCCTCCCCGGACGCCGACAGCTGGAAGCTCCAGGTCGGCTCGCGCAACGAAGTCCAGTGATCCACCCCAAGGCACCTCAACCCATCCCGCCCATGAAGAAGTTCCTCCCGCTGTTTGTCCTCGCCACGCTCGGCCTCTCGGCCTGCACGTCGATCGGCTACGACGACCCGGACAAGGTCGAGACCGTCAACATGAAGTTCGGCTCGACCGACCTGCAGTCGATGGCCGACGCGATGGTCCAGTCGCTGCTCTCGTCCCCCAACCTCCAGTACATCGACCACTCGGGCAAGGGCGACGACAAGCGCGTCGTGCTGCTGACGGGCAACGTCAACAACCGCACGAGCGAGCACATCGACACGTCGAGCATCACCGACTCGATCCGCACCGCGCTGCTCAAGTCCGGCCGCATCCGCCTCGCCGCCACCAACCAGGGTCAGGACGAGCTCGGCACCCAGGTGCGCTTCCAGATGGAGTCGGGCCGCGTCGATCCCAACCTGATTCGCCAGTTCGGCAAGCAGATCGGTGCCGATGCGGTCATGTACGGCAACCTGCGCTCGATCGAGAAGTCCAAGGACCGCAACCTCGAGGACGGCGGCCGCAAGACCGACGACGTCTACTACAAGTTCACTCTCGAGGTCGTGAACATCGAGACCGGCGAGGTGATCTGGATCGACGAGAAGGAGATCCGCAAGTCGAAGAAGACGGGCCTGTTCGGCGCCTAGCCGACGCTCCCCGCTCCGACCTGCCCGCGCTCCGGGTCCTTTGCCTTCGGGTGGGGGACCCGGCGCCCGTTCGGGGGGCCCGAAAGCCGCCCCAAGGCCCTTCCTGACCCTTTCCGTGGGCTTTTCCGGATTTCTCGAGCCCTCGCGTTCGGTCCCGTTCGCCATCGGGCTCTTGAGAGCGTCGCCGGCCCGCGGGGCACAGGGATGGGCCTGACGGGCCGGCGAGGGTGATCAGGGATACGACACTCCTGGGGAAAGTTTCTGACGGACAACGACAGCCTGTAGCTTCTTCTTCAACTCCTGGCTCGGACCCGCTGGCACGGCGGGTCCGAGTCATTTGTGCCGCCATCGCCAATTCCTCCCGGCACCGTCGACACGCCTGTGGGCCTCCCTCAGCGGCCGTCCTCGCCCTCGTCCGGTTCGTTCTCGTCCCCGGTGTCGGGTGCATCGCCGCGCCGCGCGGCCTCGATCGCCGTCCGGACCCGTTCAGCGTCGAGCTGGATCCTGAGCGGCTGGACCGGCACGCGTGCGTCGATCTGGACCGAGGCGGGTTCGATCTCGACATCGATCCAGCCGTGCTCGGGGACTTGGGCCACGAGCACGAGCCGAACGCGGCCCTCGAACGGTACCGGGAACTCCTGAGCGGCCCCAAGGTCGACCGGTCTCCAGACGTCGTCCTGAAATGCCCGAACCTCTGGCGCGATCATGCGGAGGTGGTAGTCGGCATCGGGGAGCGCTCCGCTCGCCTTGAACTCGAGGCTCAGGCGCGGTGCTCGGCGCAGCTCCACGAGTCGACTCTTGGTCACGGCTCGGAGCTGCTCGGTGAGGTAGCCCTCACAGCCGGCCGACACGTCGGCGGGTAGCGAGCTCTCGGGCAGGAACAGCTCCCCGTACCTCGAATTCCACCACTCCACCTCGTTGGGATTCAGGCCCTGGTGCGAGAGGGTTCCGGCCACGTCGATCACGCGGCGTCCTTTCGCATCCACGAACCGGAGCACGACTCCGCGCTGGCGCACCGCGATCGGGTCGAGGCGCGGGTCCAACGCGCGCTCGCCGGCCCGGACTTCGATCCCCTCGAGAGTAGCGAGCGCGTTTCCGCCGTTGGTCGGGTACACGGTGGCGTCGTACGTTCCAGCGGGCACGAAACGCACGGCAAACAGCCCGTCGCGACCGACGGTCGCCGAGAAGAAGTCCTCCTTTGGGGGAGCTTCTGGGTTGCGCGTCCCGCTCAGCGTCAACTGGAAGCTCAGCGACTGCGGCTCGAGCGGCGGTTCCGCGACGATGCGACCGATCACGCTTCCGGCGGGCGCGAGGACGAGCTCGAGACCCGTGGAGCCGAGCGGGATGGCGTCCGTGCCGACCCACGCCTTGCCGCTCCGCGCATAGACCGCCAGCGACTCGCCACGCTCCTTCGAGCGCAGCTCGAACCGGCCGAACTCGTCGCTCGACGGTCTCGAGCTCCACAGGAATTCCCACTCCAGGCGCTGGTTTCCAGGGTGATCCGTGTCTTGGCGCAGCACTCGACCCGAGACGGAGGCGCCCTTCACCGGCGTTCCGTTCTCGTCGACCACCCGGCCGCTCGCGATGAGCGGCAGCGTTTCGAGCCTGATGTCGCCAAGGTCGATCGGGTCCTTGCCGAGCGCCTGCGCCAACGGTGTGCCGCTCAGGCGAACACGTCCGGAGGCCCTGAGGCCCGTCCCCGGCGTGAACTCGTCGAAGAAGAGCCACTCCAGGTTGGCGTGCACGAAGCCCGTGACCTCGAAGCTCCCGTTGGCGTCGGATGTGGTGGTCCCGACGTCGACGCGGCCACGGCCGTCATCTCCCGCTTCCACGCCGAGCTTGCGGCCCGTCGCCGGCTGGCCGTCGTCGTCGAGCACGCGACCCCGAAGCGTCGTGCGCGCGTCGCACTTGACCTCGAGCAGCGCCTTTTCGTCGCGGGAGTTCGGGCCCATGCCGGTCCCGCCGTGGTAGGTGCTCGCGCCCGAGACGATGACCTGCGCCGAAAACTCGCAGCCCAGGGGAACGCCGCGGAAAACGGCCGTCCCGGCTTGGCCGCGTGTTGTCGCAGGTGTTCCGACGGACTCGTAGTCCTCCGGATCCGTCGGATTCCTGCGGATGGGGGAGAGCTCGACCACGAAGTCCTCGTGCAGGACCGTGCCCGCGGGTCCCAGCAGTCGCACCTCGAGGGATCCACCCTCCGGCAGGACGAGCTCGACCCGTTCCCTCGGTGGAGCTTGCACCTCGAACTCGAAGTCGACCGGTTCGGGGCCCGGAGTCGCGAGGGCAACACGAATCGGGCGGTTGGCCTCCAGTTCGTAGAGCGAGCAGTACCAACCCACGTGTTCGATGCGCGCGAGGCCGTCGGCGTTCGTGCGCGCGCGATGCAGGTCCCAGACGAAGTCGCTCCACTCCATCGCGCGCGCCGAGACGGTCATGCCGGCCACGGGGCGGCGCGCGGAGTCGACGACCCGCACGTCGAGCGAGAAGTCGGGATGAACGAGCAGTTCGGACTCCTTCCGACCGCTGGGGCCGATGTAGGCGAACCCCCACTCGGTCTCTGTCTGCGCCATGGCCCAGCGTGTCGACTTCGACGGCGCAAGCCAGGCGTGCCCTTCGGCGTCGACCGCGATGCTCTCGCAATCCCGGGCGAGCAATTTCTCGAGCTCGCTGTTCTCGAGCGCGACCTGGAAGTCGACCTCGGCGATGTCGTTCGCCGCCTCTGGACTCCACACGCGCAACGTCGCGTTCGACACAGGCTCTCCGCTCCGCGCTCGCACGATGCTCAGTCGCAAGCGCGTCTCCTCGTCGTCGGTTCCGGTCGACCCAGGCTCGCCCTGGTCCGCTGCCCGCACATCCTCGGACGCGGCGGCCTCGCGTTCGGCGGTCGAGCCGAGTTCGCCCGGTCGAGACACGCCAATGGCGCCGCCGGGTGTTGCGGAGAGACCCGGGTCCGCGCCCTCGCCCTGCGCGAGGAACAGGAGGAGCCCGACGACCAGCGCCAGCGCGACGACGCCGGCCGCCACGAGCTTGAGGTAAGAAGACTGCGAGCGAGTCATGGGAAGTGTCGCGGACCTGCGAGGTCCACGCTGCGAGCGGCGTTCGGTCGGGGCACGAAGAGTGTTCCACCAAAGCCCCGGGCAAACCAAGCGCCGCGTTCGGTCCCGCGCCGCACCGGGCTCCCGGGAGCATCGTCGGCCCTTGGGGCACAGGGATGGGCCCGGGCAGGCCGACGACGGTGATCAGGGATACGACGCTCCTGGGGACAGGTTTCTGACGGACAACGAAAGCTTCTTCTTCGACTCCTCGCTCGGACCCGCTGGCACGGCGGGTCCGAGTCATTTGGTGTGCCCAGCATGTTCCCGGCTTTGGGGGTGCGAGTCCCCTGATGAGGAGGTCAGACCGAGTCAAGCGAAGCGCAAGGCGAGTCGCCGCGAGGCGTCGCTGAAAGAAGCGTGGAGCGAACGCGCGGGTCGACGAACAGAAACCGGATATCGAGCCGCCGCCGAGCAGCGCGAGCGGGCCAATGACCGCAAAGCGCTCCTGACCAAGGCGAGGCGGCGTAGATCTGGCGATCGTGCGCGGAAGGGACGGGAACTTACCTGGGGAGATCTCGCCTCACGCCTGAAAGGGCGGCGGCGCTTGGGCGCCGGAGCGAGAAGTCAGCAGAGGCCGTAGTAGTCGCGCGAGCGGCGAAGGGCCGAACGGGAAGGAGAGCGAAACGACCGTGGGTCTCGACGACGCAAGGACGCCTCAGAAGCCCGCGAGAGCGGGGCGACCGGACGAGGGTGGGAGTGAAGCTCCTGCGAGCGTCCGGCGCGAGGAAGCGTCGTCGGCGGGCCAAGGAAACGCGCGCTCAGGCGGAAGCGACCTGATGGCACAGGTGATCTCGGTCACCAACCTTCAGGCCGCGTTGAAGCGAGTGGAACGCAACGGAGGCAGTCCCGGCGTCGACGGGATGAGCGCGGACGAGCTGCGTCCATGGCTGCGCGCGAACTGGCGCGATCTCGTGCAGGCCCTGCACGACGAGCGCTACCGCCCGCAACCGGTGCGCAGGCACGAGATTCCAAAGGATGGCGGCAAGGTCCGCGTGCTTGGAATCCCGAGCGTGATCGACCGGCTGATCCAGCAGGCGCTGTTGCAGGTGCTCCAGCCGCTGCTCGACCCGAGCTTCTCGGACCACAGCTATGGCTTCCGGCCGGGGCGCAGTGCGCACGACGCTGTCGAGCGCGCCCGCGCGTACGTGCAGGCTGGCCGCCGCGTGGTGGTGGACGTGGATCTGGAGAGCTTCTTCGATCGCGTGAACCACGACGTGCTGATGGGCCGACTGGCTCGGCGGATCGAGGATCGGAAGGTGCTGCGACTGATCCGGCGCTACCTCGAGGCCGGGATGATGGCCAACGGGGTGGTGATGGACCGCACGGAGGGCACGCCGCAAGGCGGTCCCTTGTCGCCGCTTCTGGCGAACGTGCTGTTGGACGACGTGGACAAGGACCTGGAGCGAACGGGTCACGCTTTCGTGCGATACGCCGACGACTGCAACGTCTACGTGCAGTCCCAGCGTGCTGGCGAACGCGTGATGGAGCGCCTGCGGGCGCTCTACGGGAAGCTCCGGCTGCGCGTCAACGAGGAGAAGAGCGCGGTGGGCTCGGCCCTCGTGCGCGACTTCCTCGGTTTCGGCTTCTGGGTGGACCCCGGAGGCTCGGTGCAGGTGCGCGCGTCGAAGAAGGCTGTGGCGAAACTGAAGCGTCGCGTGCGCAAGCTGACGCGTCGCAACGGCGGCAAGAGCCTGAAGCAGGCATCGCAGGAGCTATCTCAGTACCTGCGAGGCTGGCGGGCCTACTTCGGTCGCGCCCCGACCCCGCGCGTGTTTCGCGGGCTGGACGAATGGATACGCCATCGTCTGCGGGTGATCCAGCTCAAGCACTGGAAGCGAGGCCGCACGGCCTTTCGCGAGCTGCGCACCCTCGGCGTCAGCTTCGGAACCGCCATCGGCATCGCTCGCCACGTACGGAGCTGGTGGCACGCCTCGACGCACCTGATGCACGTCGCGTTTCCCATCGACTTCTTCGACGAACTGGGCATCCCCCGGCTCGCCCCCGACCCCAACTCCCCGAACCGCCGGATGCGGACCCGCACGTCCGGTGGTGTGAGAGGGGAGCGGTGACTTCGTCACCGCCCCCTATCTCGATTGGGGTTGGGGTCGAGCGCCAGGCTGGTCGGGTCTTGGGGGGAAGGTCGCCAGCGGTTCCGGACGGGCCGGGCTCCCCAACGCACTCGAGAGCATCCGGGCGTACTCGGCCATCGACGGCAGTCCAAGCTCGGCCCGGCGCCGCTCCAGCTCCGAAGGCGCTTCCACCGGGAAGGGCCGCTGCACGCCGTCGGCATCGGCGGTGAACTGGGTCCCGAACCGCTGAGGTTCCCCGGCGGCGACCCGCACCCGGTCGGTGAGGTACGCGAAGTCGCCCGCGTCGGCCTGCCCCTCCTTCACCCGCAGCTCCATCTTGCGGAGCGCTTCCCGCTGCAGGTCCGGCCGTGTGTCCGCGTGCTGCGCGAGCAGCCATAGCGCGTGGGCGCCGTCGCGGCCGATTTCGTCGAAGCCGGGCCAGCAGGGCTCGGCGAGCACGGCCTCGAGCTTTCGCAAGGACTCCGCGTCCGCCACCCGGACGGCTTCGACGAGCTTCGGGTCGACTTGTCCGCCAGAACCCGCGCGCAAGCCGGCCATCAGCGCCCCGCGCGCCGCTTGATCGCGCTCTCGCAGCTCGAGCAGCGCCTCGCGGAGAGCGGGCTGGGTCGGAGCGGGACGAGCAGCGACACACGCAAGGGACGCCAGCGCCGCGAACCACGGGAGACCGAAGCTCCGGAGTGCCATGTCGCCAAGCTCCGTCGCAGTTGCCGGTCGGTCAAGCCGCTCGCCCTCGTCCAACCTCGATCTGACGCTCGCGCGGCGCGAATTTTCCTCAAGTAGCACCGTTCGGGGGCGCGCTCGAGGCGGCTCGATCCCCCCGCAGCCCGGGACGGCTGCGCTAGGGGATTTCAGCTCGTCTTTCGATGCCGCAGGCCCGGTGCGCCCCACGCGCGCCGGGCCTGCACTCCTTGGGGCCGCAGCGGTCGGGTTCGGGGCTTCAGGAGCGGAGGAGCGCCCGCCGAAGCACGGGGACGTTGGGAGCGTGGTGCTCCCACGAGTAGCATCCCCCCGGCTCATGTCGCTCTACCTCATCACCGGCGGCGCCGGCTTCATCGGATCGCATCTGGCGACGGCGCTCGTCGAGCGTGGACACCGGGTGCGCGTGTTCGACGACCTGTCGACGGGGCAGCGCGAGAACCTCGGGCACCTGCAGTCGGGCGAGCGGGGGAGCGGCTCCAAGGTCGAGCTGTGGGTCGGTGACCTGGCGGACGCGGCGGCGGTCGAGGCGGCCTGCGAGGGCGTCGACGGCGTGTTCCACGAGGCGGCGCAGGTTTCGGTGCCGCAGAGCGTGGCCAAGCCGATTCGCTCCTACGAGGTCAACGTGATGGGGACGCTGCGGCTGCTCGAGGGCTGCCGCAAGCACGGGGTGAAGCGCGTGGTGTTCGCGGCCTCGTCGGCGGCTTACGGCGACACGCCGACGCTGCCCAAGGTCGAGAGCATGACGCCGGCGCCGCTGTCGCCCTACGCGTCGGGCAAGGTGGCGGCCGAGCACCTGCTCTCGGTCTACGGCCACGTGCACGGCCTCCGGACGGTGGCGCTGCGCTATTTCAACGTCTTCGGGCCGCGCCAGCGCGACGACAGCCCGTACACGGGCGTGATCGCGATCTTTGCGCGCGCGCTGCTCGAAGGGCGCCGGCCGACGATCTTCGGCGACGGCGGCCAGACGCGCGACTTCACGTTCATCGCCAACGTCGTGCGCGCCAACTTGCTCGCGATGGAGCGCGACGTGCCGACGGGCAGCGTCTTCAACGTCGGTGCGGGGGCGTCGATCTCGCTGCTCGAGCTCTACCGCGCGATGGCGCAGGAGCTGGGCTCGGATTTGGAGCCACTGTTCGCCCCGGCGCGCGAAGGGGACGTGCGCGACTCGCTGGCGTCGCTCGAACGCGCGCGGACCGTGCTCGGCTACGAGCCGGCGGTGCACTGGCGCGACGGCCTGCGCGAGACGCTGGCCTGGTACCGCTCGCGGGCGGCGCTCGCCCGCTGACCGCTCTAGCCCGCATTATTCACGAGAAAACAGGTACGGGCGGGTCGGTTCGTGACCGACTAGGTGCTTTGCACAGACACGGCGCCGATCACGACCAACCGCCC
>JABWBL010000113.1 GCA_013360535.1 Planctomycetaceae bacterium | reverse complement strand
ACCCGACCGCCCCTGGGCGCCGCCCGCCGCCGACCCGTCGATGCGGATGACCTGGAGCGAGCTGCTCTTCGCCCACTGGCCCCTCGACCCCGCCCTCGTCGCCGCCAAGCTCCCGCCCGGCCTCCAACTCGACACCTTCGACGGCCGCGCCTGGCTCGGCGTCGTGCCGTTCCTGATGAGCGGCGTCCGCCTCGCGGGCGTGCCGTCCCTCGGGGTCGGTGAGCGTTTCCCCGAGCTCAATCTGCGCACTTACGCGACCCTCGACGGGAAACCTGGTGTCTGGTTCTTCAGCCTCGACGCCGCCAGTCCGCTCGCGGTTGCGGGGGCGCGAGCGTGGTTCAATTTGCCGTATTTCACGGCGCGGATGAGCTGCGGGGAGCGCGACGGCTGGGTGAGCTACTCCAGTTCCCGCACTCATGCCGGTGCGCCTTCTGCGGACGTTTCCGTCCGCTACCGCGCCACTTCAGCAGCGCGCCGCGCGAAACCGGGCTCGCTCGAGTCCTTCCTGACCGACCGCTATTGCCTCTACGCCCTCGACCACGGCGGCAACCTGACTCGTGGCGAGATCGACCACGAACCCTGGCCGCTGCAGGACGCCGAGGCGCAATTCGACCGCTGCACGCTCGCGCACGCGAGCGGCTTCACGCTCCCCGACCGAGCTCCCATCCTCCACTTCGTCAAGTCCATCGACGTGGTCGCGTGGGAGCCCCGTGCCTGAGCACTTTTTTCGGTTAGCGTGAGCCCCTCCGGCAACGCCTTCGCTTCCCTCCGCTACCCGAAAAAAGCTGCTCTGGCACGGTATCGATGTCCGAAATCGCCCGTCTGATCGATCAAGCGATCCGCGAGTCCATCGCGCCCACGCTCAAGGCCCACGGCTTCCGCAAGGACGGCCGCAACTTCCGCCGCCGCGAGCCCAACTGCGTCTGGATCGTCAACGTGCAGGCCAGCGCGTGGAACTCGAAGGACGAAGGCCAATTCACGATCAACCTCGGCATGCACTTCCCGGCGCTCGTGCCATTCATCCCTTGGCTCAGGGACACGGATCGGCCTTTGGAGCAGGGATGTCTGGTTCGCACGCGCATCGGTCACCTGTTGCCTGCTGGTGGCGACTACTGGTGGGAGCTGCGTGCGAGCGATGACCGAGCCGACCGGACGGCCGACCTTCGTCGGTCCGTCACGGAGTTCGCGCTGCCCTGGCTGGAGAAACACACCGACCTTCGGGAAGCTCGAAATTGGGTGCTGACCCGATTTCGGAACCACTGGTGGGCTGCGGCCATCAGCTTGGCGCTGCATGACCGTCCGTCCTCCGTCGAGGAGTTGTCGAGGGCGCTGTCCGAAGTCGACCCCAGCTCCGACCAGTCGCGAATGCTGCTTTCATGGGGCCAACAGCACGGCGTCTTGCCGAAGGACGCGAGGTAGCGTTCATGTCCGAGATCGCCGCCAGATCCGCTCCAGCTCACGTACCCTCGCTGGATTTGCGGACGAACTCCCGCGGCTTCATGTCGTAGCTTCGTCGCGGGCGGAAGACCGCGTATTTGAGTCGTGGGAGTTGACGGAGCGTGGAGGTCTTTCCGTCGAGGATTCGAGTGGTTCCATCGAAGTTCAGGCCCTCGAGAGAGGCGCAATTCGTCAGCGGTTCGAGCGAGGAGATGGGGCCGCAGCACTCGAGCCTCAGGTTTCGCAGGGCGAGCAGTTGACCGATAGCCGAGATGTCACCGATGCGGTTGCAGGAGTAGAGCTCGAGCCTGTCCAGCGAGGCGCAGCGATCGAGCCGACCCAGATCGCGCAGCTTGGGACAGAAGCTGAGTCGCAGTTCCTCGAGGCGCACGAGCTCCTCGATGCCTGCGAGGCTCTCGAGCCGTTGCGAGGTGAGCCACAGGCTCTTGAGCGTGGTCACGCAGCCCAGTTCCTTCAGATCGACGTACGGCCATCGATCGAGCTTGAGCTCCTCCAGCTTCGAGTTCTCGAGTGCACCTCCACGCGCAAACGCCTCCTCCAGGCCATTGCACCAGGAGAGCGAAAGTCGCCGCAATTCGGGCAGTTGGCCGAGATCCGGGGGCTTTCGCAGGCGGCAATGGAGGCCGAGCACCCGGAGTTTCCGCAGGCTCGACACGATCGACGCATCGCGAACGTCGGGCTGGACGACGAGCAGTTCCTCGAGGTCGGGGAATTCGTTCAGGAATTCGAGGCTCGGTCCCTTCCACGCGTACGAGTAGGTCAGTCGGATGCCACGAAGTCCCTCGGACTTCATCAGCGAGGAGAACTCAGGGCGCCACTGGCCGTACGGGATCAGGACCTTGCCGGTGCCGTACGGGGAATCGATGAGGCGGTAGTCGCTGGTGGTCATCGTCGGGGGACTCGCAACTGTCGCCACGTCGATACCGAGCCAGAGCACCTTTTTCGGTGAGCGAGGCCGACGGCAAGGCGTTGCCGGAGGAGTTGCTCGCAGACCCGAAAAACGTGCTCAGGCTCGGGGGGCGCTCACTTCAGGAGGCTGCGGAGCATCCAGGCGGTCTTTTCGTGGATCTGGAGGCGTTGGGTGAGGAGGTCGGCGGAGGCTTCGTCCTCGCCTTCGTCGACGGCGGGGAAGACGCTGCGGGCGGTGCGGGCGACGGCTTCGTGGCCTTCGACGAGCAGGCGGACCATGTCGAGGGCCGCGGGGACGCCGTCGGTCTCGGGGATGGAGGAGAGCTTGGAGAATTGCTTGTTGGTGCCGGGGGCGGGGTAACCCAGCGCGCGGATGCGCTCGGCGATCAGGTCGAGCGCGTTCCAGAGCTCGGTGTACTGATCCATGAACATCAGGTGGAGCGTGTTGAACATCGGACCCTCGACGTTCCAGTGGAAGTTGTGGGTCTTGAGGTAGAGCGAGTAGGTGTCGGCGAGCAGGCAGGAGAGGCCTTGGGCGATGCGCTCGCGGTCCTTCTCGGGGATGCCGATGTTGGGGCCGGTGGAGGAGAGGGGCTTGGACTTGGACTTGGCCATGGATGGGTCCTCTTGAGGAGAGTGGGGCGCGGGGCGGCGAGGGCAGAGGATAGGCCGGAGGGCGGCGGGCACATGCGGTCAGTACCGTGCTGAAGCCAACTTTTTCGGCGAGCGAGGCCGACCGCAACGCGTTGCCGGAGGCTGGGCTCGCTAACCGAAAAACTTTCTCAGGCACGCGGGACGCTCACAGGTCCCGGATGAAGTGGCAGGTGTAGCCGCCGGGGTTTCGCAGGAGGTAGTCCTGGTGGTAGGCCTCGGCGGGCCACCACTTGGCGGCGGGCTCGAGCGTGGTGACGACCTTGCGCTTCCACTTCGTCTCGGCCTCTGCGATGGCCTTCTCGGCGGCGGCCTTCTGCGCGTCGTTCGCGTAGAAGATCGTCGAGCGGTACTGCGTGCCGCGGTCGTTGCCCTGGCGGTTGAGCGTCGTCGGGTCGTGGATCTTGAAGAAGAACGTGAGCAGCTCGCCGAAGCTGATCTTCTTCGGGTCGAAGACGATCTTCACGGACTCGGCGTGGCCGCTCTTGGAGTCGTGCGTGTCGTCGTACTTGGGGTTGTCGAGGTGGCCACCGGTGTAGCCGCACTCGGTGTCGAGCACGCCCGGGAGCTTGCGCAGCAGGTCCTCCATGCCCCAGAAGCAGCCGCCGGCGAGCACCGCGGTCTCGGTCGTCGCACCCGTCTTCGGATCGGTCATCACGCTCTCCTTGTCGCTCGCCTTGGCGGCGCCCTTCTTTTCAAACATCGGGAGAAAACGGCCGAGGCCTTCCTTCTCGAGCTCGGCCACCGGCACGAAGCGCAGCGAGGCCGAGTTGATGCAGTAGCGCAGCCCCGTCGGCTGCGGACCGTCCTCGAACACGTGGCCCAGGTGCGAGTCGGCGCGCGCGGAGCGAACCTCCGTGCGGACCATGCCGTGGGTGAGGTCCGACTTCTCGACCACCCAGCGCTCCTCGAGCGGCCGCGTGAAGCTCGGCCAGCCGCAGCCCGAGTCGTACTTGTCGAGCGAGCTGAAGAGCGGCGTGCCGTCGACGATGTCGACGTAGATGCCGTCCTCGTGGTTGTTCCAGTACTCGCCGGTGAAGGCGCGCTCGGTGCCGCTCTCCTGCGTGACCTGCCATTGCATGCGCGTGAGGCGCGCGCGCAGGGCCTCGCGGTCGATCGGCGCGGGCGCGGTCTCCGCCACGGCATCGGGCGCCGCGCGCGGTGCGTCACCTTCGGGGATCGGCTGGCGCGCGCAGGCGACCAGGACGACGCCGAGCGCGAGGAGGAGCAGGGACCAGATCAGGAATTTGGAGTCGTGAGTGGGCATGGCAACGCGGGGCAGGCGGTTGGATGGCGTTCTCTAGACCCGCGGGGGAGTCTACGGGAGCACCCTGCAGTTCGTGACGCGGGGCGGATCGGATGAGCCCGACCGCCGGCGACCGGGCGCGCGCAGGGGGGGCCAGCGGGTATCCTCTTCGCCCGCATGGCCTCCCTCGCCCAGGTTCTCGATTCCGAAGGCACGCTCGTCGGCGAGCCGCCGGTGCTCGACCGCGACCAGTCCCGCGCGCTCCTGCGCCACATGCTGCGCGTGCGCTGCCTCGACGACCGCATGCTCAAGCTGCAGCGGGCCGGCCGAATCGGCTTCGTCGGCACCGCCAAGGGGCTCGAGGCCGCGATCATCGGCTCGGCCTTCGCGCTCGAGCCGCGCGACTGGCTGTGGTCGGGGCTGCGCGAGGGCTCGGCGGCCGTCATGCGCGGCCTGCCGCTCTCGGAGTACATCGCGCAGATGTACTGCAACTCGAACGACACGGCCAAGGGCCGCCAGATGTGCAACCACTTCCAGCACAAGGGGAGCCACTACCCCTCCTGGTCGAGCGTGATCGGAACGCAGATTCCGCACGGCGTCGGGGCGGCGCTCGCGGCGAAGCAGCGCGGGATCGACGAGGTCCACGCGATCTATTTCGGCGACGGCGCCACGAGCTCGAACGGCTTCCACTCCGGGATGAATTTCGCGGGCGTGTGGAAGGTGCCGGCGGTGTTCGTGTGCATCGACAACGGCTGGGCGATCAGCGTGTGCTCGCGCGAGCAGACGGCGGCGGAGAGTTACGCGCACAAGGCGCTCGCGTACGGCATGCCGGGCATCGAGGTCGACGGCAACGATGCGCTGGCGTGCGTGCGCGAGACGCGTGCGGCGATCGCACGCGCGCGCCGCGGCGAGGGGCCGAGCCTGCTCGTGCTCAAGACCTACCGCATGATGGGGCACAGCTCGTCCGACGATCCGACCAAGTACCGCGACTCGGCCGAGGTCGAGCAGTGGGCCGCGCGCGATCCGCTCGATCGGCTCGAGCGGCATCTGGTCGCGAAGGGTGCGTTGCAGCAGGGCGAGCGCGCGAAGGTCGAGGCCGAGCTCTTCGACGAGATCGACCGCGAGATCCACGTGCAGGAGGCGGCGGCGCCGATGGCGCTCAAGACGCTCGTCGAGGACGTCTACGCCGACGTCCCGCGCCACCTGCGCCTGCAGTACAACAAGTTCATCGCCGTCGCCGAGCGCCTCGGACACGCCCAGAAGGGCGACGGCGCGTTCCCGCTCTGAACGCGTTCACTGCGGCGTGACGCGGAAATCGAGCGCGACGTCGCCGGAAAAGCGCATGCGCTGCTCGTAGGCGGCCTGCCCGTTGGTCTCGGCGACGGTGCGCGTGACGTGCACGAACTCGAGCTCACCCTGCAGCGCGCAGGCGGCGGGAATCGAGGCCTTCAGGTCCCACAGGAGCTCGCCGCGCACGTCGAGCTTGTAGTCGGACACCTCGCGCGTCGGGCCGCTCGCGACCGGCACGTGCTCGAGCTCGCCGTCGAGCTCGCAGCGCGTCTTGAACTGGCCCTCGAGCGCGAGTACCGCCAGCTTGCGGCCGTCGACCTCGCGCGTGTCGGCGAGCTTCACCTTCCACTCGCCCTCGGCGTTGGCCACGAGCTGCGCATCGTCGACGTGGGTGTTTTTCGAGGGCGTGTCCCACTGCCAGCGCAGGCCGCCGAAGCCGTCGTCGAAGGGATTGAACGCGTCGAGGCCGACCGTCCACTCGCTTTCGCCCGCGCCGGCGACGAACGCGCTCAAGTCGAGATCGATCGTGAGCGCCGCGACGTGCTCCGCAGCGCACTCGCCGTTTTCGAGCACCCGCCGCGCGTCGGGCTTCGCGCGCTCGTCGAGCAGCACGGTGCAGCCCGCGAGTGGGCTCGAGGCCTTGCGCACCGTCTCGACGGCCTGCCCGTTCATCTTCATCACGTTCGTTTCCGTGCCCGCGAGCTCCACGAACTTGCGGCGCAGGCGCACCGGCGCACCGTCGGCGCAGGCGAGCCATTCGTCGTTCCACTCGAGCGTGCGCACGTTCGTGCCGTCGAGTTCGAGCTTCGGCAGGTACTGCGAAGGCACCGGACTGCCGCCCATCGTCGCGCTCCACTCGTCGAGCTGGGTCGAGCTCGTCCAACTGAGGGTCTTCGAGGCCTGCGCGCCGGCGGCGGGGGCGAAGCGCGGAGCGGAGACGAGCGTGAGGGCGGCGAGCGGGACGAGCAGCGTGCGGAGCATGGCAGGTGGTTCCTGGGTAGAGGACTTGGACCTCGCATGAGGGGCGCGGGGGCGCTCGATCCTTCGAGGAATCTGCAGGAATTCCGGCGGCCAACGCGGCCTTGCCTCGGCGGGCGGAACTCCGGCATCCTGCGCGGCATGCTGCGCACCGGTCTGTTGCTTCTGGCGAGCCTCTCGAGCCCGTTCCTCGGCGCCTGCGCCACCGTCGTCCCCGAGCGGCGGCCGCCGAACGTCGTGCTGATCGTCGCCGACGACCTCGGTTGGGCCGAGCTCGGCTGCTACGGCCAAACGAAGATCCGAACGCCGCGCATCGACGCGCTCGCCCGCGAAGGCGCGCGCTTCACGCAGTTCTACGCGGGTGCGCCGGTGTGCGCGCCGTCGCGTTGCACGCTGCTCACCGGCAAGCACAACGGCCACGGCTTCGTGCGCGACAACCACGAGATGCAGCCCGAGGGCCAGCTCGCGCTGCCCGCGAGCGAGGTGACGATCGCGGAGGCCTTGCGCGCGAACGGCTACGCGACGGGTTGTTTCGGCAAGTGGGGGCTCTCGACGCCCGACTCCGAGGGCCATCCCAACGCGCAGGGCTTCGACCAGTTCTTCGGCTACATCTGCCAGCGCCAGGCGCACGACTACTACCCCGACCACTTGTGGCGCAACGGGGAGCGGGTCGAGCTTGATGGCAAGCAGTACTCGCACGATCTCGTCGCCGAGGCCGCGCTCGATTTCGTGCGGCGCAACAAGGAACAGCCGTTCTTCCTGTACGTGCCGTTCACGATCCCGCACCTCGCGCTGCAGGTGCCCGAGGACTCGCTCGCGGACTACGCGGGGCGCTGGGAGGATCCGCCGTACGACGGCAAGAAGGGGTACCGCGCGCACGCGACGCCCCGTGCGGCCTACGCGGCGATGGTGACACGCATGGATCGCGATGTCGGGCGCCTCGTCGACTTGCTCGAGCAGCTCGACCTCGACGAGAACACCGTGGTGCTCTTCACGAGCGACAACGGGCCGACCTACGATCGCATCGGCGGGTCGGATTCGAAGTTCTTCGAGAGCGCGGGCGGGTTGCGAGGCCTGAAGGGCAGCGTGTACGAGGGTGGACTGCGTGTTCCCCTCGTCGTGCGCTGGCCGGGAGCCGTGAAGCCGGGTACGAAGTGCGAGAATCCCGCGGCTTTCTGGGACCTTTTCCCGACCTTGTGTGAGGCCACGGGCGCTGCAGCTCCGGCCGGTCTCGATGGCGAGAGCCTCGTGCGCGCGCTCGTTCCGGCGCAGAGCCTGCAGGTCGAGCCGGTGTACGAACGAACCAAGCCGCTCTACTGGGAACTCGCGGGTTACGGCGGCCAGCAGGCCGCGCGCAAGGGTGATTGGAAGGCCGTGCGCCGCGAGATGAAGCAGGGCAACGAGCGCATCGAGCTCTACGACCTGCGCAACGATCCGGGCGAGGCGCGCGACGTCGCGCTCGCGCACCCCGGCCTCGTCGACGAGTTCCGGCTGCTGTTCGAGACCGAACGCACCGAGTCGAAGCTGTTCCCGCTGCGCAAGCGCTGAGCGCGCGAGCGCTTCAGCGGCAGGCGAAAATCGCGTAGTCGCGCGGGCCGTCGCCGCGCGCGATGGCGCGGTCCATGGCTTGTGCGATCGAAGGCAGGAGCATCGTCGGGACCGAACCCGCAGCCTCGAGCATCAGCCGCGTGTCCTTGCGCGCCATCGTGAGCTCGAAGTTGACCGGCCCAGTCGGCGAAGTCGCGACGCGCTTGGCGACGAGCGCGGGACTCGGCACGAAGTGCTCGAAGAGCTGCAGCATGGTGTCGCGGTCGACGCCGTTGCCCGCGCCGATCGCGAAGACGTCCGCCGCCGCTCCAGAAAGTGCGAAAAACAGCGAGTTTCCGGCCAGCTTGAACACTGCGGCGAGGTCGTCGCGCTCGCCCACGTTCACCAGCGTGCCCGTGAGCGCCGCGAGGTGGCTCCACACGGCTTCGGTCTCTTGCCTGGGGCCGGAGACGAGCATCGTGCCCGTCGCCGAGCGCGCGTTCGCCGGTCCCATGAACACGGGGGCGGAGACGTAGCGCACGCCCTCGGCTCGCAACGCCTTCGCGCGCGCCGCGACGCGGGCCGGCAAGTTCGTCGAGTGGTCGAGGATCGGAACGCCCGCGCCGAGTCCGGGCCGCAGCG
>JABWBL010000112.1 GCA_013360535.1 Planctomycetaceae bacterium | reverse complement strand
GGGGTGTGCCGCGACCCACGCGAGCAGGTCGATCGAGAGCGTGCCGTCGCAAGCGCCCGCCGTGCCGCCGGTGGTCTGCGCGGGGAGGCGCTGCGTCGGCGCCTTGACGCACAGGAAGCTCGTGTTGCCCGAGCCCCAGGGCGACGCATTCGGTCCGGTGACCGAGTAGAAGATCAGGCCGGACTTCTGGCCCTCGACGCCGCTGACGGTCAGCGTGAACCCGTAGCTCTGCGTCGCGCGCGGCGGCCCGACCGACGACATCACCGGGAGGCAGCCGCTCGAGCTGGTACCGGAGGTGCAGTAGGTCACGACCATGCCGTACTCGCACTCGTCGAGCACGTTGTTGGCGTTGAAGTCGAAGCTCGTCCCTGCGGCGAGATCGCACGCGTCACCGATGCCGTTCTGGTTGCAGTCCTCCTGGCCCGGGTTCGCGACGCTGTCGCAGTTGTCGAAGCAATCCGGCACGCCGTCGCCGTCGGTGTCGGTGTCGGGCACGCCGCAGCCGCAGGAGCCGGGCGACTGCTTCGCGGGGTCGAGCGGGCAGCCGTCGCAGGCATCGCCGACTCCGTCGCCGTCCGCGTCGGTCTGGCCGAAGTTCGGCGCCTGCGGGCAGTTGTCGCACACGTCGCCGTGGGTGTCGCCGTCGCTGTCCTGCTGGCCGGGGTTCGCCACGGCCGGGCAGTTGTCGCAGGCGTCGCCGCGCGCGTCACCGTCGCCGTCGGCCTGGTTCTGGTTGGTGGCGGTCGGGCAGTTGTCGCAGGCGTCACCGAGCGAATCGCCGTCCGAGTTCTGCTGGCTCGCGTTGGCGACCGTGGGGCAGTTGTCGCAGGCATCGCCGCGCGCGTCCCCGTCGACGTCGAACTGCGTGTTGTTCGAGACCGACGGGCAGTTGTCGCAGACGTCGCCGAAGAAGTCGCCGTCCGCGTTGGCCTGATTCTGGTTGGTGACGCTCGGGCAGTTGTCACAGGCGTCACCGAGCGTGTCGCCGTCGCCGTTGACCTGCGTCGGGTTGCTCACGGTCGGGCAGTTGTCGCAAGCATCGCCGAGCGAGTCGCCGTCGGAATTGACCTGCGTGCTGTTCGAGACCGTCGGGCAGTTGTCGCAGGCGTCGCCGCGGCTGTCGCCGTCGACGTTGGCCTGGGTCTGGTTGGTGGTCGTCGGGCAGTTGTCGCAGGCGTCGCCGAAGCTGTCGCCGTCGGAGTTGACCTGCGTGCTGTTGGAGATCGTCGGGCAGTTGTCGCAGGCGTCGCCGCGGCTGTCGCCATCGATGTTGACCTGGCTCTGGTTGGTGACGGTCGGGCAGTTGTCACAGGCGTCGCCGAACGTATCGCCGTCGCTGTTGGCCTGGCTCTGGTTGGTCACCGTGATGCAGTTGTCGCAGGCATCGCCGAACGTGTCGCCGTCGGAGTTGGCCTGGTTGCTGTTGAAGGCCGTCGGACAGTTGTCACAGGCGTCGCCGACGGTGTCGCCGTCGCCGTTGGCCTGGTTCTGGTTGGTCACGGTCGGACAGTTGTCGCAGGCATCGCCGAGCGTGTCGCCGTCGCCGTTGGCCTGCGTGTTGTTCGCGACGCTCGGGCAGTTGTCGCAGGCGTCGCCGAAGCTGTCGCCGTCGGCGTTGGCCTGGTTCGAGTTCGCGACCGTCGGACAGTTGTCGCAGGCGTCACCGTCGCCGTCGCCGTCGCCATCGGCCTGCGTGTTGTTCGCGACGCTCGGGCAGTTGTCGCAGGCATCGCCGAAGTTGTCGCCGTCGAGGTTGGCCTGGTTCGAGTTCGCGACCGCAGGGCAGTTGTCGCAGGCGTCACCGTCGCCGTCGCCGTCGCCATCGGCCTGCGTGTTGTTCGCGACACCCGGGCAGTTGTCGCAGGCATCGCCGAAGCTGTCGCCGTCGGCGTTGGCCTGGTTGGCGTTCGCGGTCGTCGGGCAGTTGTCCGTGCAGTTGTCGACGCCGTCGCCGTCACTGTCGCCACACTGCGTGGTCGAGAAACGCAGCTCGTAGAACTGCGAGAAGTTGAAGTTCGTCGGCTCGGCGCTCACGCGGATGTAGTACGTGGCCGCGGGCAGCAGCATGTCGACGCGCTCGGGGTTGCCGGCAGGCTGGACGGCGCCGGTCTGGAGCACCGTGGTCCCGTCGGCGGCGACGAGCTGGATGCGCAGGTTGGCGGCCGTCAGCAGGTTCAGCGTCTGCGGCGTCGTGGCGCACGAGCCGTTGTTCGGATCCTGCGCGGAGACCTGGTAGATCGAGCCGACCGGCTGCGCGTCGACGCGCAGTCGCGCGTTCGTGACGAGCTGCACCTTGAAGTAGTCGACGTCGTTGATCTTGGAGATCGAATACAGCCGAGCGTCGGCTGGAGAGGTTCCGCTCACCGGGGCCCAGACGGCTCCGATCGTCGCGTTGTTGTTGTTCGACAGCGGCACGGTCCAGTTGGACGTGGCGGCCGTGTCGTTGGGCTCGAGCGCGTCGCCGTACTGCGAGTGGACCGCGAGGATGTCGTCCGCGCGCGGGCCGTCGAACGTGGTGTCGAGGATCGGCTCCATCAGGAAGTCGCTCGTCCCCTGGTCGCAGGAGTGCAGGATCCCGATGCCGTGGCCGAGCTCGTGCGTGACGATGTTGCGCAGGAAGCGGTGGGCGTCGGTCGCGAGCGCCCAGCCCTCGGCCGAGTCGAGCACCATGTTCCCGCCGTCGACCGGGAACCTGCAGTAGCCGAGCACGTTGTTCGCGCCGTCGATCGGCTTCATGCCGAGGCGGATGTCGCCGCGCACGGGACTCGCGGGCGAGGACCACGCCGCGCCGTCGTCGGTCGTGCCGTTGGACGAGACGAACACGAAGTCGATGCCGCTGAGCTCCTCCCAACGGTCGAAGCACTCCTGGATGCGGCTCAAAGCCGTCGCGAAGCCGCCTTGGAACACGAACTTCGTGTTGAGCGTCGTGATGAGGTTGCTCCCGGCCGCGGCCCAGCCGTTGCCGAACTCGTCGGGGATCACGGTGCCGTCGGGGACGATGCTCCACGTGATCACGCGCGGCGTCGCGGCACCCGGAAGGCCACCCCACGGCGCGACCCAGTAGGCTTCCGGCATCGGAGGCATCAGCGCGAGCGTCTGCTGCACGTACAGCGGGTCGGTGCCGGGCGCGAAGCACACCGACGGCGGGAGCGTCGACTGCGCGAGCAGGGGGGCGCCGCAGGCCAGCAGGGCCAGCGGGCGGAGCAGGTGGCGGATCGGGTGGAGGGTGCTCATCGGCGGGGTAGTTCCGTGGTGGAGGGGGAGCGCCCGGACAGGCTCCGGGCGAAGGGTCCACGAAACGGCGGCGGTGGCACGGACGGAGAAAACCCGAAAAATTCCCGTCGGGCGCCGGGGAGCGGGGACGCGCTCTTCAAAAGCACGGGCGCCGTCCGGTAGCTTGGCCCCTTCGCCACCATGAACGCCATCAACGAAACGCAGGCCCGTTCCTCGGGCTCGGACACCGTCACCGAGGGCATCCGCATCCAGGCCAGCGCCCAGCTCCTCGAGGCGGAGTCGGACGCCGATGCGCTGCACTGGCGGTACTCCTACCGGATCGTGATGACCAACGAGGGCCCGAGCGCCGCTCGTCTGCTCTCGCGCCACTGGATCATCCTCGACGCCAACAACCAGCGCGACGAGGTGCGCGGCGCCGGCGTCGTCGGCCAGACCCCGCGCCTCGCGCCCGGCGAGCGCCACGAGTACATGAGCTCCTGCCCGCTGCGCACCCCCTGGGGCACGATGGAAGGCAGCTACCTCTTCCAGCGCGACGACGGCACCAAGTTCGAAGTCGCCATCGGCCGCTTCTTCCTCGTGCCGCCGAAGTCGCCGGCCAAGTGACGCGGGCGCGTCAGTAGTCGAAGCACCCGCGCGGCGGAGGCTGCAGCTCGATCGTGTGCCGTGCGACGGACGGCACTTCGACGACATTGAAGTAGCCGCTCGCGAACTCCGAATTTGCGTGCGTGATCAGCCACTTGCCCGGGCGGGCGAGGGTGAACTCGTGGCGGCCGTTCACGAAGCTCGAGTTTGCAGCCGGCGTGAGCCCCATCGTGGCTTCGCAACCCAGCGCCACGAGAGGCGTTTCCGCGTCGAAACCCGTGACCGCGAGTACGGTGGGCCGCGCCGGGAACCTGTGGAGTTCGATGCGGCGCCGTTCGCCGATGGTGAGGTGAAAGCTCCCGCGCTGCGGTGCATCGGCGCCGCACGCCAGCGTCCACAGGATCCAGCCTTCGCCGACGATGCTGGTGTCGAGCCACGCTCCTTCGACACCGTCGGCGCCTGCGCTGGGCTTGCCTTCGGCCGTCCACTCGACGCGCAACGGGCGCGGATTCGCGGGGTCGAGCGGTTCGATCCGGAGCGAAACCGGCGTCGGCGGGCGCAGCGCAAGCGTCGCAGTCGAGCTCTCGCCTCCTTGCATCGGACGCCCGACGAATTCCGAATCGTTCCAGCCTGCGGCCGAGGCCCGCAGCTTCAGGGCACCCGCATCCGCACGCAACGTGAAGCGACCGGCCTCGTCGCAGATCGCGGAGGCCGCCACTCGATCACCCGGGCCGGTCCAAAGCTCCACGCACGCCAGCGCCTCGACCAAGATGGACGGCGGAAGCGCTCCCGAAGGTACGACCACCTCGCCCTCGATCGTCGCGGGCTCCGTTCCCTTGAGAACCTCGGCGATCCGATCGAGGCTCTCCTGCCGAAGCAGCTGATAGGTCCAGATCTCGCTGTCGCTCTGCCAGAAGTCGCGCGCCATGACGAGCTGGCGCCCTGGCGCGAAGGGCTCGATGCGCCAGTGGCCCGCGGACTTGCAACGAACGTCGAAGCGGCCGTCGCGGTGGTCGTCGAGAGGTTGCTCGATGCGCTCGAGCACCGCACCGTCGTCCCCGAGCCGCGTCGCGACGACGCCGAAGCCGCGCAGCGGTTTCCGTTCCGAATTGAGCACCTGACCACGGAACGTCCACTCCGGGACGGACACGAATTCCGCCTCGGTCGCCCCATCCTCCGGCGCCCGCCACAACACGAAGGTGGTGGTGAGCGTCGCGACGGCGAAGAGGGCGGCGAGCGCGCGTTTCGCTCTTTGCTTCATTTGGTGTCGCTGGGCGCTGTGTCGGCTGGCGTTCTGGATCCGCGCACGAGGCCCGTTCAGTACCCCTGGACCTGAAGCCAGTCCCGCAGGGCGTTGGGGCAGGGGACTTCGAAGCGTGCCACGGCGGGGATGTCGTGGGTGGCAGTGAACGCGGTTTGGTGCAGCACGGAAGTGCCGAAGGCGAACGTCCATCGGCCCCCGCACGGCAATTCAAACTCGGTGCTGTCGCGGCCTTTTCGCGAGCGGACGAGGGGCAGGGCGCCCATCGAGCGATCGGCGGCGATCGCGACGCCTTCCTCGAAGCAGCCCGTGGGGTAATGCACGACGACCGGAGTTGGCGCGCGGCGTTCGAGGCGCAAGGTCGGCGCCGGCTCGCTCCTCGGCGATTCGAACAGGCCGCTGTGGAGCGGGTCGTTCTCGCACACGAGCTCCCAGCGGTAGGCGCCGGTGCCCGCGAGCGGAATCTCGAACTCCACACCCTCCTCCGCGGCCACGCTTCCCTCGTGATCGCCGTGGATCTCGAACCACTTCAGCGCGAGCGGTCGCGGGCGTGCGGGATCCGCGGCGGCGAACCAGAAGCGGGCACGGCGCGCGACGGTGAGCTGCAACCGGATCTCGTCACGGCTCTCGCCCTCCGTGAGCTCGAGTGCGACGGGATAGGCGTCGTCGAACTCCGGCAGTGAGGCGGTCAGCCATCTCTGCCCCGGCGCGACCGCCAGCAGAAACCGACCTTCGGCGTTGGCGTTGGTGGTCCAGGCCGGTGGCGAAACGAGGGAGCGGTCCGGATCGATGGCGCTCGTGTACACGGCCACGCGGGCAGCTCGAGCCGGCCGTCCCGACGGGAGGAGCACGACGCCTTGGAGTCTCGCCGGCTTCAGATCGTCCTTGAAGTAGGAGAGCGGCAAGAGCAGGTAGTCGTGCCGCTTCGTCTCCTGCTCCCAGAAATTGCGTTCGAGCACGAGCCGACGCTCCGGCGCGAACGGAGCGATGCGCCAATGGCCCGGAGTCAGGTTCGAAAACTCGAATACGCCCTCTTCGTGGTCTGCGAGCGGGAGTTCCAGTTGCTCCAGGACTTCCGAGAGCGTTCCCAGCCGCGTCGCGCGCACGCCGAAGCGCTCGAGCGGCCGACGCGACTCGTCGAGCACGACGCCTTGGAATGTCCAGTCGAGTGTGTCGGCCGAATGGCGTTCGGTAGAGGCTTCGCTCGTTTCGCTCGGCATCGGCTCCGCCGTCGCCGTGAAGGTCGGCGCTGTCGACGGCGAGCTCGCGCTCACGGACTCCGGCGCTGCGGCGTTGAACGGCGCGCTCGAGCCGTCCCGCAGTCGCCAGAGCGCGAGCAGGACGACGAGCACCGTCAGCACGAGCGCAGCGGGAAGCGACTTCGACCGGGCCATGTCCGGACGCTACGGCGCGCCGACGATCCTGCCCAGTGACGATTTGGCGAGGCCCTCGCTCAATCGAGCGACGGAAGGTGCGATTCGACGGCCGCGACGAGCTCCCCGTGGCGGCGGTTGGTGCCTTGGATCTCGAGGCAGAGGTCGCAGCCGGTGAAGGCGCGGTTGGCCTTGGCGGAGCGGCCGAGGATCGTCGCGGACGGGAAACGCTCCGGGTTGCGGAGCACGAGGCCGACGAAATGCACGCGCTGGATGTCGAAGAGCCTCAGGGACGCCACTTCGCTCCACGGAATCGTGTCCTCGGACCAGCGGCGCCAGAGGATGCCGCGTTCGTCGATGCGCAGCACTGGGGCCTTGCTCGCGAGGCGGCGCGCTTCGAAGAACAGCACGAAGAGGAACAGGGCGGCAAGACACCAAGCCACGAGGCGCGCGGCGACGTGCAGCTCCGCGAGGGGACCCGAGGGCCAGGCGAACACCACCGAGAGCGCCGCGAGCGCAGTCCATGCGGCGAGGCGCGGCGCGAGGCTGCGCAGCGTGAAGCGCGCTTCGAACGGGGGCGGGGGCACTTTGGCATGGTAGCGCCGCCTCGCGCCGTCGGCCGGGCCCCCTTTTGCGCGGCGCAAGTCGTTTCTGCTCCAATCGTGCCCCTCGCGACCGCGGCGGCCGGATCGCCGCGCGGTGACCGATCCCCTTCAACCCATCGATGATGATCATGCTGAACTCGCTCCTGCGTTCGCTCGCGTTCCTCGCGCTCGCCCTGCTCCCCACGTTCACTTCCTGCGCCTCGACCAAGGGCCACGAGCGCGCGGACAATCTCGCGACTTCGATGGAGCAGCTCGAGACGGCGCTCGCCAAGGCCAAGACCGACCTCGCGGCGACTCGGACGGCGCTGTCGGCCGTCGACGAGAAGGCGAGCGTCGATCCCAAGCCGAGCTACGACCAGCTCGTCGCGAGCGTGAAGGCGCTCAATGCCTCGACGGCGCGCGTGACCGACACCGCGACGAAGATCAAGGAACGTGGCAACGCGTACCTGACGAACTGGGAGCGTCGCTCCGACGCCATCGCCGACGCCGACATCAAGGCGGCCGACACCAAGCGTCGCGAGAAGCTCGCGGGCGCGCTCAAGGAAGTCGTCGAGTCCGTCGCCGCCGTCGACAAGGAAGTCGGGCCGCTCGTCGCGTTGCTCGCCGACCTGCGCACCGCGCTCGACAACGACCTGACTCCGGCGGGCATCGACGCGATGGAGGGCCCGATGGGCCGCGCCTCGAAGGCCGCCGGCCGCGCGATCGACGCCATCGACGACGCCAGCGAGACGCTCGCCGACATCAAGGTGCAATTCCAGACCGCCAAGCCGCCCGCGGAACCCGCGCCGGCGGCCAAGTAGCCCGGATTTCGGCAGATTTCGCGAATCCTCGGGGGCGCTGGGTGCCTCTGTGCGGGTGAGCACGCCCCCAGGGGCTGCCCCCCCGACCCGTACACCGCAACGAAACCCGAGGACACCATGAAGTTCCTGCCCACCAACGAACACCCCGCCGAACGTGCCGTGCGCGTGCTGCTCGGCCTCGGCCTGATCGCGATCGCGTTCGTGGGGCCCAAGAGCAATTGGGGCTTTCTCGGCCTCGTGCCGCTCGCGACGGGCCTGATCGGCAGCTGCCCGCTGTACACGGTGTTCGGCTTCTCGACCTGCCCGCTCAAGGGCTCGGCGCGCTGAGGCGAGAGCGCTCGTGGCGCACGAGGATCGCCAGTTGCTCGAGCGGAGCGCCGCCGGAGACCGGGCGGCGTTCGGCGAGCTCGTCGAGCGCCACGCGGCGGGCGTGTTCCAGTACGCGCGCTGGATCGTCGGCAACGACAACGATGCCGAGGACGTGCTCCAGCAGACCTTCCTCGCCGCCTGGAGCGCCGCGGGTGACGCGCGAGCCGTCGATGGAGCGCGACCATGGCTCGTCGGCATCGCGCGGCGTTTCGCGACGAGACTGAACGTGCGCCGCGGCGAGTCGCGGGCTCGCGAGCGCTCGTTCGAGGAGCTCGGGCTCGAGGAACTGGGCTGTCAGGCCGGTTTCGGCGACGAACGGCACACGCCGGAGCTCGTCGCGGCCGCGCTGGAGGAGCGCGACGCCGGCCGCCACCTCGGCATATGGATGGACCGGGTCCCCCGGCTGATTTCGCTGCCGGGTAATCAGGCTGCCGAGCCACGCGCCGGCAACGAGATAGCCGAGAAAGAGGAGCGCCGGGAGAAGGA
>JABWBL010000728.1 GCA_013360535.1 Planctomycetaceae bacterium | reverse complement strand
ACCTCGACGAAGCGGCCATCCTCGTCCACCACGAACAGCAGGTCGGGAACCGCAGCGGTGATCGCGCGCAGCCGTGCCTCGCTCGCCACCAGCGCGCGCGACCAGTCCTCGGCCCGCTGCGCCTGCGGCGGCAGCGCGACACCCTGCGGAACGAACAGAAGCGGGATGAGCAGCATCACTTGTTCTCCTTCGGCGTCGATTCGTTCGACTGCGTGTCCGACAGCACGACCTGGCGCGCCTCCGCGGCCCGGATCTCGTCGAGCGCCGCGCGCAGGTCGGCGTAGCGCTCCTTGGGGATGCGTCGCTCGCGCAGCGTGAAGACGCGCTCGACCTCGACCCCTTCGGGCGTCGCGCGCGCACGCATCGTGTACTCGACCAGCCCCGCGAGCGAGACCGTCTCGTCCGCGGGCAGGTCCTTCAGCTTCGTGCCTTCCGGCAAGCGGTACAGCACCGTCGTGCGCATGCGGAACGGCCGGTCGAGCACGACCTCGAACTGGCGCGACTCCGCGGCCTCGGCGGCGACCTCGAGGATCGGCACGGGATCGAACGACGTGCGCAGCGCCGCACCGAGCGCCTCGCGCGTCCACAGGTTCTCGGCCTTGAGCCGCGCCTCGACGTGCGCCGCCGCGCCGATGTCCTCGAGCTTCGACGTCGCGACCTCGAGCACGTCGACCTTGCCGAAAGCCTCCGCGAACACGCGCGAGAGGCGCTGCTTCAGGTCGCCTTGCTCGCCGCCGAACTGGTAGCGGTTCTGCACGCCGAACATGCCGGAGCTGTCGTCGAGCACGCGGATCTCGCCGCTGCCGTCGCGCGCGAGCTGCACGTCGTAGCGCCGCACGAACTCGTTCTGCTCCGGCGCCGTGTACGGGATCTCGACGATCTCGCCCTTGCCGTCGCGCACGTGGAGCACCTTCGCGCCCTGGTCGTCGGCGCGCAGGTACTCGATCGGGTTGCGATCGGCCGTCGCGTCGAGGTAGTAGCCCGCGCGCTCGGCCGTCGCCGGCAGGTACGCGATGCAGTGGTTGAAGTGCCCGACCATCGCGACGTCGAGCTTCTCGTCGTGGCGCCGGTAGGCCGCGTTGATCAGCACCGGGTGAGCCTCGACGCCGATCTCCGCGAGCATCTGCCGCAGCAGGATCGACTTGTCCTTGCAGTCGCCGAAACGCCGCTCGAAGATCGTCGCCGCGCTGAACGGCTGGTAGCCGTGCGTGCCGAAGGCCCACGCGTTGTAGCGGATCTCCTGACCGACGAACTTCGCGATCGCGCGCACCTTCTCCTCCTCGGTGGCGAGCCCCTTGGTGAGCTCCGCGACCTTGTCCTTCATGTGACGAACTCCTTCTCGATGAAGCCCCACCACCAGCTCGCGAAGGCCTGCCAGCTCGGGAAGGTCGAGATGTCGACGAGCGGCATGAACTCGCGCCGGTCGGGCATCGCCGCCTCCGACGCGGGCCGCTTCAGGTCGCGCGCGACCCAGCGCCGCACCACGACGCCGTCGCGCTCCTCGACGGACTTCTCGAGCGCCGCGCCGTTCTGTTCCTTCGAGAACAGCTCGACGTCCTTCGGCGCTAGCACGACCAGCTCCGCACGCTTCACCGGCGCGAGCGCGTCGGGGTTGTCGACCTGGAACGAGTGCCGCAGGCCGAAATACTGGCCGAAAACGTCGGGTTGCGTCTGGTCGACGCGGTACTCGATGTCGACCAGATCTCCCGGCACGAGCGGCGGCAGGTCGAAGCCGCGCACGTAGTCGCCGCCCCAGCCCTGATCTCCGCCGCGCGGCGCCGGCGCGCGCTCGAACGAACCGTCGGCGTGGATCACGCGCACGTTGTAGACCTGCAGGCTCCCGTCGGACGGATACGAGATCCAGTAGTTGTCGAGCGCCTTCACGCCCGCGGTGTTCTCGACCTGCAGGGCGACGTGCTCGTACTGGTGCTCGGTGCCATCGGGCTCGACGCGCCACACGGTCGTGCGGTCGACGACCTGCACGGAGTCGTTGGTCGCGCTCGGCGGCAGCGTGCCGACGCGTGTCACCGCGTCCCAGCGCCACGGGCTCTCGAAGCTCTCCTTGGTTTCCTCGCTGGTCGCGAGCAGCGCCTGCTGGCGCCGCGCGAGGTCGTAGCCCGGATCGAGCCGCGCCACTTCCGCGCGCGCCGTCGCCGCGCCCGCGACGTCGCCTTC
>JABWBL010000111.1 GCA_013360535.1 Planctomycetaceae bacterium | reverse complement strand
CCTCGAGCAACTCCGCCAGCTCGCGCCCGCGTGCATCGCGCCCGAGCGCTCCGTGCAGCCGCGTCGCGCACCCCAGCGAGCGCACGTTGCGCGCCACGTTCGCCGCGCCACCCGCCTGCACGTGTTCCCCCTGCCAACGCAGCACCATCACCGGCGCCTCCCGCGACAGCGACCGCGGCTGCGTGACCAAGTAGTGGTCCGCGATCAGGTCGCCGACCACCCCCACGTGCAGTTTCGAGAAATCCGGGATCTGCATGCTTGGCTGCTCCTCCCCCAAGTTTCCTCCCGAATTGGTGCCATGGCAATGACCGAGAGCCCGTCGCCGGATCTGCCAGCCGATCGGGCGCCTCCCCGACCGATGGGCTCACTCCAAGTTGAGGCGGCCGGTGTTGGGGTCGAACACGCGTGGGATCTTGCTCGGTTCCAGGTGGAACGCCTCATAGATCTGCTTGACGATGCGGTACGCGCAGGCATCCGCGTTGCCGGCAAGTTCTTCGCGGCTGAAGTCGATCCGCTCGATCGTCAGGTCGTCTGCCTCGTCGTACTCGCCCACGCCGAACGGTTCGACTCTCCATCCCATGAGATCTGGTGCGTACGGCCAAAGTTGCCAACCACGGATCCGCGTGAGCATGAGGCTCGCAGAGAACCACGGGCTCCTTCCGAGCTTCGCGAGCTTCCCCGCCAGGCGAACGATGGACGTGGGGTATTCCAGAAGGGCGTATGGATGGAGTTCGTTCCGAGCGAGATGTCGATCCCCGCTGGTCAGTCGCAGGCGTTCGACTGGAATGTCGAACTCGATGTCCCCGTTACGACGCAGCTTCGTGAGTCCCCAACTCAGGTCTCCGGTCTGGCGCCCGTCCTTGAAGACTTTGAGCTCCATGAACGGGCGTACATGATTCCAGCCTTCTTCACGGTTGCCGGTCGCGGACGGTCTGAGCAAGAGCGCCTGGACCGACTCGTCGTCCAAGGACAACTGGAGATCCTCGTGCGGCGCCACGCCGATCCAGAGGCGAGAGCCATCACGGCTGACCGCGGCAGATCGATAGCTCGAGAGTCGCGCCATCGCGCCCTGCGGCCTGTCGGCATTCACGCGCGCTTCAACTTGCCAAGCACTCCGAAGTTCATCGTAAGCGAGAACTGATGTCCGATCTTGCACGCGCACGTAGTAGTGACGAGCGCCATCCTTCAGCAGGGCGAACGGCTTGCGGACTGCGGCCGAAAGTACCTCGATGCGAATGAGCGGCTGCAATCCCGCCTGCGACACGACAGTCACGGCGACCTCCTCGCTGCGCGGCATCGGTTCGATCGTGTCGACCAGACTGTCCCGCAATCGCGCCCTCTGGAGCTCAGCCTCCGGAACTCCGTGAAGCGCGCTCGCTTTGGAGGCTGTTTCGCCGACTCCGATCCAGATCTCCCCCACGTCCCTGCCGTTTGACGCGTTGAGCATCGCCACGACCTCGCGTGCGACCTTCCTCGGGTCCTTGAGCACCTCCGCCGCCTTGAACTCGAGCAACGGACCCTCCACCTTCCCGATCAGCTCGCTGGGCTTCACTGGGTGGCCTCCACGTAGTGCAGGGGCGCGAGCAGGAACTCCTCGAGCCCGACGATCTCGATGCCGTCCTGACTGTCTCCGGATGGACCGCCGCAGACCACCAGCGTCCGCGTCGCTCCGGCTCGCCGCGCTGCGGCGCGCAGCTTGGCGAGTTTCTCCGCAGTCGGCCGCGTCGCCGCCGTCACTTCGAGCGCGATCCGCCCGGCTCGCGAGTCCACGACGAAGTCGATCTCGCCGCTGGTGTCGCGCCAGTATCCGAGCTGGAGCTCCCCCACACGCGCGAACAGCTCGCGCCGCTCCCGCACGAGCCTCTGCGCCTCACGCAGGTGCCGAAACACCATGGCCTCGACCATCTGCCCGCGGAAATGCGGATCCTCGAGCGGCGCGGGCACCGGCGCGAAGGCGTGGACGATGCCGTGGTCGGCCACGTGCACTTTCGGTCGCGCCCGCAGCGTCCGTGCGGCCTTGGCGGCTCCGCGCCCTTGCCGGGTCGTCGTCGGATCGAGCGCGACGAGCAGGCGCGTGTCGAGCAGGACGTCGACCCACTTCGCCAGCGACTTGCGATTGACCTCGAGGTCGGCCGCGCGCTGCAGGGCGTTGAGGATCGAGCCGGAGCTCTGCGTGAGGTGCAGGAACAGCCTACGGACCTGCTCGAGATCGATGCGCAGCCGGCGCAAGTCGCGCACGATCGCACGCTCGACGATGTCCTCGCGCAGTCGCTCGCGAACGAGCGCCGCGCTTTCCACGAACGCGTGCGCGGGGAAGCCGCTGAACGTCATGTAGCGCGCCAGGGCGTTCGGCGCAGGCCGCTCCGAGAGCTCGTTCACGTTCCGCAGGCCACTCGTCAGCGCGACGAACTCCGCGAACGAGAGCGGCTCGATCGCGAGCTCGTCCCAACGCCCGAGCCCCGACTCGCGTGCGCCGGAGCGCAGCGCCGTCGCAGCCGACCCCGTGACGAGAAAACGGTGCCGCCCCTCGTCGACCGCGAGCTTGAGCCACGCATCCCACTTCGGCACGACCTGGATCTCGTCGAGCAGCACGTACAGCCGCTCGCTGGACCCGAGCTCGGCCTCGGCGGCGCGCACGATCTCGCGCGGACTGGGAGCCTTGGGCCAGCGCTCGTCGGCGAGGTTGCAGTACAGGACGTTGCGCGGGTTCAGTCCCCGCTCGAGCAAGCGGTCGGCGACCTGCCGGACCAGGACCGTCTTCCCGACGTGCCGCGGTCCGATCAGGGCGAGGGCCCGGCCCGACCCGTCCTCCGCCAGATGACGCACGCAGCGCTCGAGCTGCACCCGCTCGAACTGGAAGCGCGCCAACCGCCGTGCCGGGTCGGCCCAGTGCGGGTTGTAGTCCCGCAGAACCACATCATTGTCCGTCACAATGGACATAATATCGTATTTATGTCCACTGCGCTACCCATAACTCCCAGAAGCGGCCCACAGACGGTCGCGCCCCCCCCTGCGGAAGCGCGTGCCAGGCCCCTCAGCTGTCCGTGGCGCCCCCTCGGTGCCTGCCGAGCACCCCATGGGCGCCAAGGCCAATGGAGGCGAGGACGAGCAGGACGGTGTCGAGGCCGCGGAGGGTCACGGGGACCTCCGAGCCGGGGGCGGAAGCCAGCAGTCCTGTCCCGATCACGAGCAGGCTCCAGGCCGATGCGACCCACGCCACGCCCCGCACGGACGTGAGGAACGCGAGACTGGCCGGAACCAGCAGCAGCGCCGCCGCGCGCAGGATCATCGGCGGCACGTCGCGCTCGAACTGGTCCTGATCGGCGAACGACGCGATGTCGTGCGCGCGCAGCAGGAAGTGCCCGCTCCACGCGAGCACGAGCGCGAACCTGGCCCAGCGCTGCCAGCCGCGCGTCATGCGGCGCTCAGCACATCTCGCTCGCGGCGGCGGCGAGGGCGAGCTCGGCGAGGCGTTCGGGGACGGGCTTGGCGGCGGCGGTGTGCCACTCGAGGCCGGCTTCTTCGGCGAGGTAGTAGTCGGAGCGCACACCCATGAAGGCGTTGTACTTGATCGCGTAGTGCAACTCCTTGGCGGCGACGGCGGCGGCGGAGAGCTCGGCGTCGAGCTTGCGCACGCTGGGCTTGAAGGCTTCCCACTCGAGCTGGTCCATGGCGAGCACGCGCTCGACGATGCCGCGGTAGCGCGCGCTCGCCGGCGCCTCGCGGTAGCGATCGAGCCGCGAGTTCACGAACCACGGCATGCAGGTCGCGAGCTTGTCGATGAACAGGTTCTCGCTCGCGCCGAAGTCCATGCACGAGGACTCGGTGAAGTCGGTGAGCTTGACCTCACGCGCCGGGTCGATGTAGCCGCCCTTGAGCGCGAGCGCGTAACTCTCGGTGCCGGGGAACGGGAAGAAGAGCGACGTGCGGAAGCGGCCGATGCCGGATTTCGCGAGCAAATCGACGGTTTCCCAGCGCTCCTCGTGCGACTCGTACGGCAGGCCGACCATCAGGAAACCCGACGTGTGCAGGCCGAACATCTCGGCCGCCTCGATCGTGTTGAACACGTCGTCGTTCGACATGAAGCGCTGCAGCACTTCCTTGCGCACGCGCGGGCTCCCCGACTCGATGCCGAGCTTGAGGATGCGGCAACCGGCCTTCGCGAGCGCTTCCGCGACGCGCGGGTCGAGCTGCTTCACGTGGCTGTTCACGACGAACGGCACCTTGATGCCTGCCGCGTGGTACGCCTCGCACACGGCCAGAGCGTGCGGCACGTTCTGCGTGAACAGGTCGTCGTCGAAGATGAAGGTGCCGATGTTCCTGTAGCGCGCGAGCACCCACTGGATCTCCTCGATCAGGAGCTCCGGCGGGCGGAAACGGAAGAAGCCGATCTGCGTCGTCGAGCGGCCGAGCTCGTCGCGATAGCGGTCGACGATCTTGTGGTTGAGGCAGTACGTGCAGCGGTACGGACAGCCGCGCGAGCTGAGGAGCCCGAACCAGCCGTGCTTTTGGTCCGTGATGCGCTGCGTGTCGAACAGCTCGTAATCCGGCATCGGCAGCGCGCGCATGTCCGGAAACTCGCCGACGGGATTGTGGTGCCACAGCTCGCTCGACACCGGCGCGAACTGCGCCGCCGCAGGCCGCACGCCACCCTTCCACGACAGGAAGTTGCGCACGTCGTCGGGCCGTTCTCCGCGCTCGAGGCGCGTGACGAGCTCGAGCAGCGCGTCCTCGCACTCGCCGACACCGACGTGATCCCACAGGCCGTCCGCCATCACTTCGCTCGGCACCATCGTCGGATGGATGCCACCGACGATCACCGGCGGCAGCTCGAGCCCACGCTCCCCCGCCGCGCGCCGCAACCACGCCACCAGCTCCGTCGCCGCGTGGTACTGCTGCGTCAGGCACGAAAACGCGATCAGCCCCGGCCGCCACTCGCGCACGAGCGCCAGCACGTCCTCCTCCGTCGGCACCGGCGGCAGGTTCTCGTTCTGGTTCAGGAGCCGCGTCTCGTGCCCGGCGCGCTTGAGCACCGCCGACAACGTCGCCAGCCCATGGTTGAACCCCATCTGCGTGTAGAGGTTCGGATAGACGAAGAGCACTCGCATCGCGCGCAGATCCTACCGGACTCCCCGCCCCCGGGCTCGCCCTCGCCTCCCCAGCGCCCCCGCACGCCCCGCCGGCTGGACAGGCTCCCGGGATCGGCGCAAGATCGCGCCATGACTCGCGTCCCTTCCCCGGCGCGGCGCGCTTGGACTCTCGCGGCGGTGCTCGCCGGCGTCCTGCTCGTCGTTTTTGTGCTCTACCGCCGCGAACCGCTCGATTCGACGCCGGCGACGCCCTCGACGGAATCGGTGGAGGCCGCCGAGCGGCTCGCGCAGTCCGGTGTCGATGCGCCTGTGAAGCCGACTTCTCCGCCGGAGGCCGGCGAGTCGCGCGAGGCGCCGCAGCAGGAAACGAAGGTCGAGGCGCGCAAGTGGACGCACATCGCGATCGATGGCCAGCTGCGCATCGCTGGAGTCGAGGGCAACCTGCCGGAGTTCACGCTGCAGTTCTCGTCCGAGCGTGGCTCGGCTGGGCAACTGCAGTCCCGCACCGACGGCAGCTTCTCGTCGAAACGGAACGCGAAGGGCGAGGAGTGGCTGGTTCGCCACACGGTGCGTGTGATGTTCGGCGAGATGGCGCTGCAGGACTTCACGATCGAGCCGAGCCAGTTCGTGCACGACGAAAGCACGGGGACGTGGCTGGCGCGCGTCGAGTTCACGCTGACGTCCGTCTGGATCGTGCGTGGCCGGTTGCTCGGCGATTTCGGCGTGGCTCCGAACGATGGCGCGGCCACGCTCCTCGTGCTGGAGAGCGGCAAGGTGCCTTCGCGCGAGCTCGGTGCCGGTCGGACCTCGGACGACGGACGCTTCGAGTTCGCCGCCACACGCGATGTCGCCAGCACGTTGCTGATCCTGCAGGCTCCGGGCTACCTGCCCCAGAAACGCGAGGTCACGATTCCGTCGAGCGGCGTGCTCGAGTGCGGCGACGTCGTCTTGCGCCGCGGCGCGACGCTTTCGGGCTGCATCGAAAGCCTGCTGCCGCCTGAGTACCGCGCGAACTCGGTCACCGTCCGCAGCAGCGTCGAAGGGGCGAGCTACCTGACGGCCAGGACGCTGTACGGGTTGCATTGGGCCGACGGGAACCTCTCCTGGGACGCAATCCACGTCGCGGTTGGTGATCTCCCTTGCTTCGACGTGAGCGGCCTCGAGGAAGCGGAGTACTCGATCTCGGCGCAACACGTCGGAATGATCTCGCTCATCCGCATCCCCACGTCGTACCACCGTGCGCCGGCGAGCGGACTCGTGCTGCACGATTCGGGCGCCGTGATCCGGCTCGCCATGCGCCTGAAGGACGGAGACGCCCTGTCCGAGACCGAGCTCCGTTCCGCGCGCCTGTCCTGCAACGACGCGATCGGACGGCCGATCGACCATCCGCTGTTCGGCAACAAGGGCGTGCTGCCGGTCCTCGCTCCCGCCAACTTCCACCTGCAGGCTCGCGTGCGCGCCGACGGTTTCGAGACCAGCGAATTCGAGGTTGCCGCGCCGTCGGAAGGTGGTGTCGTCGACTTCACGGTCGAGCTCCGCCGGCTCCCCAAGCCGCGCACACTGACGGTCGAGGTCGTGCGGGAGGATGGCAGCGTCATGGACATGGCGAGCCTCAGCGTCGAGACGCAAGGGCCGAAGGGCTGGGAGCCGAACGTCGGAACGCGCGAGCGTTCCGAGACCGGCCGCTACGTGGTGCCCAACGTGCCAGCGACGCAGGTGCGGCTCACCGTCGAGCCGGATTGGAGCTACATGCTGAGCGGGACGGAGTTCTCGCAGCGCGTGCGGCTCCTGCTCGACGAGACTTCGCCGGACACGTTGCGTGTGGTGCTGCCTGCGGGTGGGCTCCTCGAGCTCGACGTCACGGACCCCGACGGCGCGCCCGTGACGGCTCGTTGCACGCTTTCGCACGAAGGCGAGGCGCTCGAAGAGACGATGTTCCTCGACCGGAGCGGCTCCAACTCCACGTGCGGCGGCTGGGTTGGCCCGAACGGATCCGCGCGCAACCTGTGGCCACTTCCCGGCGGTGAATACGTGCTCCACGTCGAGTTCGACGGCTTCGTCGCCCAGGACGTGCCGCTCAAGGTCGTGCCGAAGTCCACCGTGCACCACGCCGTGCAGCTCCAGCGCGCGCCGTGAGGGCGCGCCGTCGCTTCAGCGCGGCTCGAGCAGGCCGGCCTCGCGTATCCAGGTGAGGTGCGGCTCGGTCCAGGCCGGGTTCGGAACGAGGCAGACCGACGTGGGTTGGAGGCGCAACCAAGGGTTGTCGGGAGTGCCGGGGCGGCCGGCGGCCTCGTCGTGTTGCGTGCGGGTGACGACGCAACCGATGCAGAGCTGGTCGAGTTGGGCTTCGAGTTCAGGCAACGAGGGCACGGCGTCGGTTCCGACGAGCGCAGCCAAGCGCGCGATCCACTCGTCGCGCGGGAAGACGCTCTCGTGCTGGATGCTCTCGAGGAAATAACCCTTCGAGACGCGCTCGCAGACGCGCTTGAGCGGCCGGCCGGGCCAGCGGGCGTCGAGCTCGACGACGACCCGCAGAGCCTCGGTGCTCCAGAAGGGACAGCCCGTGTACTTGCCGCTCAGCTCGGACCACTTCCACGACACTTGCCCGATCGGCTCGCGACGCATGTCGACCCGGATCTGCTTGTGGGACGTGTGCAGCTGCGGCGGTTCCTCGAGCTTGCCGGTCGTCAGGTACTCCCACAGGTACCGCACGAGCACGCGGCGGTCCTCGGGGAGGAAGGAAGCGACGAGCGGGTCGCGCTGGAACACGTCGAGCGAAGGCATGCCCACCATGCTCGCGAACCGCGCGCGCGGCGCAACGGGGGAGTGGCGAGAACGCTACCCTGTCCGCCCCCCCATGAGCCTCGATCCCTGGTTCGCGATCGCGCTGTTCCTCGTCGTCAACCTCGTCGCTTTCGCGGCGCAGGGCATCGACAAGGTGCTGGCCGTGCGCGGGGCGCGGCGCATCTCGGAGCGGACGCTGCTCTCGCTCGGGCTGCCTCTGGCGGCGCCGGGAATGTGGCTGGGAATGCGGACCTTCCGCCACAAGACTCGCAAGGTGTCGTTCCTCGTGCTGGCGGTGCTGGTGACGCTCGTGAACCTCGGGCTGCTCGCGGGCTTCCTGTACGGGCTCCACACGGGCTGGCTCGACATCAAGTCGGTGCCCTGAGGGCGCGGCGGCTTGCGCTGCGGTCGGCGCGGGCTCTACCCTGCGCGGACGATGAACCCCCAAAACGCTCCGGGAAAGCCGCGGGTCGGCGTGATCATGGGCTCCAAGAGTGATTGGGAGACGATGCAGCACGCGAGCGCGACCTTGCGCGAGCTCGGGGTCGAGCACGAGTGCCTGGTGGTGAGCGCGCACCGCACGCCGGAGTGGATGGCGGAGTACGCGCGCACGGCGGAAGGCCGCGGGCTCGACGTGATCATCGCGGGCGCGGGCGGAGCGGCGCACCTGCCAGGCATGGTGGCGGCGCAGACGGTGCTGCCGGTGCTCGGCGTGCCGGTCGAGAGCCACGCGCTCAAGGGCATGGACAGCTTGCTCTCGATCGTGCAGATGCCCGGCGGCATTCCGGTCGGCACGCTCGCGATCGGCAAGGCCGGCGCGATCAACGCTGGCCTGCTCGCCTGCGCGATCCTCGCGCGCAGTGACGCCGGCTTGCGCGAGCGCCTCAGCGCGTGGCGCCAGCGCCAGAC
>JABWBL010000110.1 GCA_013360535.1 Planctomycetaceae bacterium | reverse complement strand
AGGGCAATCCGGCGCCGCAGCGCCCGCCCCCGACGATCACGCTGCCTTCGGGCGCGACCAGCGCCAACGGGACCACGCAGGGCGGGGCGAATCCCGCGGCCAGCACGAGCGGCGGGAGCTCGGTGCAGGGCTCGATCCCCAAGATCCAGGAGTCGGGTGACTTCTACATCCTCAACCTCGACGAGGAGGGCGACTCGATCGACCTGCTGTGGCTGACCAAGATGTGTCAGGTCGCCACCGGCAAGAACTTCAACTTCGACGACCAGGTGGTGAAGCCCGCGCTCACCAACGCCAAGGTCCGCATGTTCGGGGAGAAGAAGATCCCCAAGTCGGAGTTCTACGAGTTCTACCAGATCCTGATGTTCATCCACGGGTTCACGATCACCAAGGTCGGACCCGATCACCTCGCGGTGTACCTGATCCAGTCGGCGAACCCGCAGCAGGCCGCGAAGAACGTCATCAAGGACGACGCGATCTACGTGCTGCCGGACGAGCTCGACCGCTACGCCGACCAGGTCGCGACGCAGATCATGACCGTGCTGCACCTGCCGAACACGGACGTGCGCACGCTCGGCAGTTCGTTGCGCGGACTGAACCCCGGCAGCGAACAGGGCATCATGCCCGTCGCGAACACGCAGAGCGTCGTGCTGCGCGGCCTCGCGCCGTCGGTGGTCGCCACCGCGCGCATCCTGAAGCTCGTCGACGAGCTCGCCGGCAACGACACCGGCATCACGCCGATGTTCGAGGTCATCAAGCTCGAGTGGGCGGCGGCGGAGGACCTGTCCGACATCCTCGAGCAGCTGCTCGAGGCGCGCAAGCGCGAGGCGCAGACGCAGCGCCAGGCGAACCCGCAGGGCGCGACCGGCCAGATCAACAACGGCGGCGGCGAGTCGAAGATCCTCACCTACTCGCGCACGAACTCGCTGCTCGTGATGGCGCTTCCCGAGGACATGGCCGCGATCAAGGAACTGGTCGCGCGCCTCGACGTCGAGGTGGTCGAGCCCGAGCGCACGTACCACGTGTACGCGCTCGAGCACGTGCAGGCGAAGGACCTGTCGGAAGTGCTCGAGGACTTCATCCAGGGCGCCTCGCGCGTCCAGACCGGTGGCCAGGGCGGCAACCGCGCCGGCGCCGCTCCGGCCGCGCAGGGCATGACGAGCCGCGACAACGAGGTCGTGGTCGTGCCCGACGAGACGACCAACTCGCTGCTGATCGCCGCGAGCCGGCGTCGCTACGAGGAAGTGCTCGAGCTGATCCAGCGCCTCGACCGCCGTCAGGAGCAGGTGCTGATCGAGACCGCGCTGATCGAGCTGTCGGGCTCCGACACGCTCGACATCGGCGTCGAGCTCGGCGGCGCGGACCTGCCGGGCAGCGGCACGGGAAGCTTCGGGCTCACGAGCTTCGGCCTGTCGACCTTCTCCGACTCCGACGGCGACGGCGTGTTCGACCAGCGCATCCCCAACGACACGGCCCGCGGCATCACCGCCGGCCTGCTCGACGGCAACAACTTCAACCTGCCGGCGATGATCGTCGCGCTCAAGGGCCGCACGGACACCAACGTGCTCAACATCCCCAGCGTGCTCGTCACCAACAACGGCAGCGCGACGGTCAAGACGCTCGACGAGCAGCCGACGACGCAGATCACCGCGACCGGCGTCGGTGGCCAGACCCAGCAGAACTTCAACGACTACCAGAAGGCCGGCATCACGATGGAGATCTCTCCGTCGATCTCGGCCTCGGGCTACCTGCGCCTGCAGGTCTCGCTCGAAGTCGCGACCTTCCAGGGCCAGGCGAGCGGCGCGATTCCCCCGCCGCGCATCACGCGCACGATCAACACGCAGGTCAACGTGCCCAACGGCGACACGATGGTCGTCGGCGGCATCATCGTCGACAACAAGGTGCGCCAGCGCTCGATGGTGCCGTGGCTGGGCGACATTCCGCTGCTCGGTGCGCTCTTCCGGCGCGACACGGACACGGACAATCGCACGACGCTGTACTTCTTCGTGACGCCGCACATCCTGCGCGACGCCAACTTCGCCGACCTGTCCGAGATGAGCTACAAGATCAAGCTCGCGGCGGCGGAGCGCATCGAGGCCGAGCGCGTGCGCATGGTCGACCCGAGCTTCGGCAAGAGCGACGGCGCGGTCGACCTCGGCGGCTTCGACGTGCCGCTCTTCCGCAGCCCCAAGGCCGGCGAGACAACGCCCGACATGGTCGGCGCCGACCCCGTGGAGCGCACGAAGACCGAGCCGCCGCCGGCCCCCACCGAACCGACCCAGGACAACAAGCAGTAACGCCGTGGCCAGCCTCTCTGACCTGCTCGTCGAAGCGGGGCTCACCCGCGAACGGCTCGAGGAGTGCCGGCGGCTCGCCGCCGACTCCGGGGACTCGCTCGACCGCGTGATCCAGCAGCGCGAGTACCTCTCTGAACAGGCGCTGCTGCGCGCCTACGCGATGCACCTGGGCTTCGAGTACCGCGAGTCGCTCGAGGACATCACGGTGCCGCCGGCCTTCGTCCACAAGGTGCCGGTGCAGTTCGCGCGCAACTACAACCTGATCGCGGTCGAGCAGTCGGATGGCGTGCTCAAGGTGGCGACCTGCGCGCCGCTCGACCCGCACCCGATGGACGACCTGTCGGCGCTGTACGACTCGGACATCGAGCCGCTGCTCGCGCCGCGCCAGGAGATCACGCAGCTGATCGGCCGCGCCTACCGCCACAAGGCGGACGGCGTCGACGAGGCGCTGGCGGACGTCGCCGAGGATGGCGACATCGCGGGGCTCGCCGAGTCGATCGAGGAGGGCGAGGACGTCCTCGACACCTCGAACAAGGCGCCGATCATCAAGCTCGTCAACACGATCTTGTTCCAGGCGCTGAAGCTGCGCGCGTCGGACGTGCACTTCCATCCGTACCCCGACCGCATGCAGGTGCGCTTCCGCATCGACGGCATCCTGTACGACATGGATCCGATCCCGCGCAAGGCGCTGGAGGCCATCGTAAGCCGCGTCAAGGTCATGGGCAAGATGGACATCGCCGAGCGCCGCCTGCCGCAGGACGGCCGCGCGACGATCAAGATCGGCGACGGCGAGGTCGACGTCCGCATCAGCTCGGTGCCGACCACGCAGGGCGAGCGCATCGTCATGCGTCTGCTCGACAAGACCGCGCGCCTGTACTCGATCGGCGAGATCGGCCTGAGCGCGCGCAACGAGGCGATGCTGCGCGAGTACTCGGCCTACAACCACGGCATCATCCTCGTCACCGGACCGACGGGTTCGGGCAAGACGACGACGCTCTACGCCGCGCTCACCGAGGTCGACACGACCGAGAAGAACGTGCTCACGATCGAGGACCCGGCCGAATACTCGCTGCCGGGCATCAGCCAGGTGCAGGTCAACGCCAAGAAGGGCCTGACCTTCGCCTCGGGCCTGCGCTCGTTCCTGCGTCAGGACCCCGACGTGATGATGGTCGGTGAGATCCGCGACCTCGAGACGGCCGAGGTCGCGATCCGCGCGGCGCTCACGGGCCACCTCGTGTTCTCGACCGTGCACACCAACGACGCGCCGAGCACCGTGACGCGTCTGGTCGACCAGGGCGTCGAGCCCTACCTCGTGTCGAGCTCGATCGTGCTCGTGATCGCGCAGCGCCTCGTGCGCACGATCTGCAAGCACTGCCGCACGATCGTGCCGATGACTGACGAGTGGGCCGCCAAGTGCCGCAAGCTCGCGCTCAATCCCGACGACCTCGGTGGCCAGATCGCCTTCGGGACCGGCTGCCAGGAGTGCTTCAACTCCGGCTATGCCGGCCGCACGGCGATCTACGAGTTCATGGAGATGACCGAGGAGCTGCGCACGCTCGTCATGAACGGCTCCAACGCGACGCAACTCAAGAAGAAGGCCGTCGAGGGCGGCATGATCTCGCTGCGCGCCGACGGCGTCGACAAGATCCGCTCGCGCCAGACCACTCCCGACGAAGTGCTGCGCGTGACGCAGCTCGACATGGGCTGAGCGCCGTGCCGATCTACCAGTACAAGGCCTACGTCTCCGGTGGTGGCACGACGGCCGGTGTCATCGACGCGGACACCCCGCGCGATGCGCGCGCCAAGCTGCGGCGCGACAACATCCTCGTCAGCGAGATCCAGGAGCTGCGCGCGGGCAAGCAGACCGTTGCGCTCACGGGCTCCGGCGCCTCGCGCGGGACGAAGGTGCGCGACCTGGTCGCGCGCATCAACAAGTATCGCGAGCAGTCGAGCGGGCCGTCGTCCGCCAACATCGAGATCGTCGCGGCCGCGACGCGCCAGCTCGGCACGCTGCTCGGCGCGGGCATCCCGCTGATCGAGGCGCTCAAGGCGCTGATCGAGCAGACCGAGCACCGGCGCGCCGAGACCATGTTCCGCGAGATCCGCGAGCGCGTCAGCCAGGGTGCGTCGCTCGCCGACGCGCTCGCCGAGCATCCGGCGTGGTTCAACGACCTGTACGTCAACATGGTCCGCGCCGGCCAGGCGACGGGCAACCTCGACGTCGTCTTCACGCGCCTCGCCGACTACATGCAGTCGCAGCGCGCGCTGCGCCGCAAGGTGACGAGCGCGCTCACCTATCCGGCGATGATGGTCGGCATCGGCGTCATCGTCGTCAGCATCCTGATGACCTTCGTCGTGCCGAAGATCACGTCGATGCTCACCGACACGGGCCAGACCCTGCCCGGGCCGACTCAGGTGCTGATCACGATCTCGAACCTGTTCAAGAACTACTGGTGGGCCGGCGCGCTGGGCATCGCCGCGGTCTCGTTCACGTTCGAGCGCATCTACAAGCGCAGCGAGAAGGGCCGCCTGATCATCGACCGCACCCTGCTGCGGCTGCCGGTGCTAGGCGACCTGATGCGCAAGCAGGCCGTCGCGCGCTTCACCCACACGCTCTCGACGCTCCTGCAGTCGGGCGTGCCCGTCGTGCAGAGCCTCGAGATCACGCGCAACGTCGTCGGCAACCGCGTGATCGCGGACGCGACCGAGATGATCCGCGCGCGCATCCTCGAGGGCACCGACATCGGCACCCCCATGCGCGCCTCGGGCGCCTTCCCGGCGGTGGTGTGCTACATGGTCCAGGTCGGCGAGCAGTCCGGCGAGGTCGAGCAGATGCTCGACCGCATCGGCGCCGCCTACGACGAGGAAATCGAGATCACCGCCGCGCGCCTCACCAGCGTGCTGGAGCCGATCCTGATCGTGTTCCTCGCCATCGTCGTGGGCTACATCGTCATCTCCATCGTCCTCCCGATCCTCAAGGTCGGCCAGATCCAGTAGCTTTGGGGCAGATCCTGGCCCCCCAGGCGTCCAAGCACCAGCCAGGGGAGCCGCAACCGCCGCTCCCCCCCACTCCACATGAAACTGCACCGCAACATCGCCGCCCGCCGCGCCCGCGCCGGCTTCTCGCTCGCCGAACTGATGGTCGTGGTCGTGATCCTCGGCCTGCTGGCCATGGTCGTCGTGCCCAACGTCCTCGACCGCCTCGGCTTCGCGCAGAAGAAGAAGGCGGAAATGGACATCGGAGCCCTCGACAGCGCGCTCGACACCTACGCGATCGAGAACGGCGGCCGGTACCCCGAGAGCCTCGAGATCCTCGTCACGCCCGACGAGAACAACCGCACGTTCCTCAAGAACTACAAGACGGTCCCCAACGATCCCTGGGGCAACCCCTACATCTACGAACCGCCCCAGGGCGGCGCCGACGCCAAGATCATCAGCTACGGCAAGGACGGCCAGCCGGGTGGCGAGGGCGACGACGCCGACATCGACAGCGTGTCGATGCGCAACGCTCCCCAGAAGTAGGAACGTTCGCATGCCTCGGGAGCAGCAGGCCAGCCGCGCAGGGTTCACCCTCGTCGAGCTGACGGTCGTCATCACGATCCTCGCGCTGCTCTCCACGCTCGTCTATGTCACGTGGGAGGCGCTCCTGCCTCGCACGCAGCTCAACTCGGCCGTGCGCGAGCTCGCCTCGACGCTGATGGAGACCCGTTCCGACGCGATCGCGCGTGGCGCCGAATTCCGCGTCGAGTACTACTTCGAGGACGAAGAGGACCATCCGCGCGGCTATCGGGTGGTCACCCCCTTCCGCGCCGGAGGTGTCGGAGGTCTCGCCGCCTGGGACGACGAGCGCATGGCGCTGCCGTGGAAGCCGCTTCCCGCCAACGTCGAGTTCCGCTCGATCACGATCAACGGCCAGATCTACACGCGCGGCTCATGCGAAGTGCGCTTCGACGCTCGCGGCAGCGGCACGGAACACACGATCGTGCTCGTGCAGAAGCCCTACGACAACCTGTACACGATCGAGGTGCAGGCGCTGACCGGGCTGATCCAGTTCCACGACGGCGAGTTCCTGCGCCAGACGCCGGAAGACAAGGACTTCAACTGATGCGCAGCCGGCGCGAGAAGGGCTTCACGCTCGCCGAGGTCGCGGTCACGATCGCGCTCGTCGGCCTCGCGCTGGCGTGGATGCTGCAGGTGCTCAACGCCTCCAAGCTCACCGCCGCCTATTCGCGCAACCTCAAGCTCTCGCGCGAGCTCGCGCTCTTGACGCTCGGCCAGATCGAGTCGGGCGTCTACGCCGACGACATCGACAGCGACCGCATCGAGGGCAGCTACGCCGAGGAGGGCTACCCCGACTTCTTCTTCGAGGCCGTGATCGGCGACGAGAACTTCCGTCCCGACCCGAACGACCAGCGCGCCTTCGACAACTGGAAGCACGAGCGCGACCAGAAGGAACGCAGCCGCTCGAGCGACGAGGACGAGGAGTCGGAGGAGGCCGAGCAGGCCTACGAGAAGATCCAGGTCAAGGTGACGTTCCCCAAGATCCAGGAGCTCAAGAACGAGTACGTGATCGAGCGCTGGATCCCGTGGAAGCAGCTGCATCCCGAGGAAGAGGAAGCCGAGGGCGAGAACGCCGATCCCAATGCCTCGGGCAACGGCGGCGCGGGCGGCGCCAACTCTGGCGGAGGCGCCAATTCGGGCGGGAGCGGTGGCTCCGGAAGGTCGAGGTGAACATGCGCAAGTTCCTGCCCCGCGTCGCCCGTCGCGCCGCCTTCAGCCTGGTCGAGGTGCTCGTGGCGCTGATGATCGTCGCCGGCATCATGCTGGCGATGACGCAGTTGCTCGAGGCCACGCGCATCAGCCGCGACACGATCCACAACATCCAGGAGACGCAGCTCGCCGGGCCCGCGATCATGGACATGATCGAGCGCGACCTGCGCGGCATCTTCGTCTACGACCGTGCGCCCGACGACGTGCTGCGCGTCAAGAACCGCGTGCTGCTCGGCCGCGACGCCGACCGCATCGACTTCGCGACCACGACCGACGGCGTGAACCTGACCGAGGCCGACCGGCGCCTCGTGCGCGGCGACGTCAACGAGGTCGGCTACATGCTCAAGCTCTCCGAGCGCGACGACGAGTTCCTCGAGCTCTACCGCCGCGAGAGCTTCGGCCTCGACGAGAAGCCCTTCGAGGGCGGCACCTACACGTTCCTTCACGACCACGTGAAGAACTTCGAGATCCAGGTTTACGACGAGGACGGCCCGAACGTCGATCCGCTCGACGACTGGGGCGACGACGAGGAGCACGTCGGGCTCCCCAAGCGCGTCGAGATCCGCCTGACGCTCGAGCTCGCGCCGCGCCTGACGCACGAGCAGCTGCGCATCGCGCCGGTCGACAAGCGCACCGTGACCTACACGCGCATCCTGCGCTTCAGCGAGGACCTGCTCGCCCAGCTCGAGATCCAGCCGATGCCCGTCGTGCCCAACTTCGCCGCGTCCAAGCCGCAGCAGCAGGGTGGCGGTGGTGCGACGCAGCAGCAGAACGGTGCGGGCGGTCCCGGCAACACCACCGGAGGCAGCGGCATCTTTCCGTGCCTCGTGATACGATCACTTCCGGCGGACGTAGAAGAAATCACGCTCGGCGATCTCGCCGACATAGCTCCGCTTGCCGTGCACCAGCTTGGGCACCAGGGTGCTCTTCACCTCCAGGTGGCCCTCGGCGTTCTTCGCGTAGAAGTTGAAGCGGGTGTAGCTCCAGTTGATGTCCAGCTGCGCCGCGCTCTTGGCGCCGGCGGTGCGCATCGCAAGCTCCATGTCTTTGGGCTCGACCCACTCGCCCAGGCCGAACATCAGCAGGCGCCCCGTGGTGTCGACCCCCAGCGCCGTGCGCCGGATCTCGGGCTTGCCTTCCGCCGAGAGGCCCCACTTCTTGTAGTCGCCGCGAATCGCAGCGTGGGGCTGACCCGCGTGCAACAGGCAGGGCGGCGTCTGGCGATAAGCCGAGAGCTCGGCCTTCTTCGCCGCCAGCTCTTCCCACGGACCCACCTCGACGCTGCCGCTCTGGGTGATCGCCACCGTGCACGCGCCGTCGCGGGGCGGCAGGAACTCGGCGCCGTCGAGCATGGCCCCGAAGCGCCCGTGCCTGGCCATGAACCCGCCGTTGAAGGCGGCGAGCAGGCGTGGGTGGTCGCTCGCGGGTACCATGCCCTTGCGCTTGTCGGCGGGGGCGGTCTTGCTCTCGGGCTCTTTCGCGCCCGCCACCCAGACCAGCTCGCTCCGCGAAAGGTCGAAAGCGATGACCACCACCTCGACGTCTTTACGGATGGGGTGAGGGTGGAGCGTGGTCTTCAGCGCCAGTGGCTCGCCGTCGCTCTCGCCGACCTCGGTCACTGGCTTCCACTCGCCGTCCCCGGGCTGCGCCGAGCGCGCGTGAGGCGGCGCAACCTTGGCGATGGCGAACGGCGTCTTCGGTGGTGCCTCGGTCGCGGGCTTCTGTGCCGATGCGGCGGGCGCGGCGGCCGAGGCAAGCGGGGCCGGCGGACGAGCGGCAGG
>JABWBL010000109.1 GCA_013360535.1 Planctomycetaceae bacterium | reverse complement strand
CGCCTGAGCGCACGCCGCGGCGACCCGATCGAGGAGGTGCAGCGGCGCATCGACGAGGCGCAGCGCATCTCCGGCACGGTGCAGGAAGATCGCCTCCTGACGCTGGCGCTCGCGCAAGCGCTCGCTCGCGGCAACGCCACGCACCTCGGCGAGGCGCTCGTCACGCTCAAGCGCCTGTGGGACACGCGCGATCTCGCTGCGCGACCCGAGGAGGCGGCCGAGATCGGCACGCTCTACGCGCTCGCGCTGTGCCGCCGTTCGGACGCCAACGATCGCACGCTCGCGGTGAGCGTGATCAGCGAGACGCGCCCGCTCGCCAAGGATCCGACGCAGCGCAACCTCCTGACGGCGTTGCTCGGGCTCTCGCGTTTCCTCGGCAACTGACGCTCCGGGACGGAGCGGCCTTTCACGGTCTCGCCGTCCGGCGCTGGCGCAAGCGGCAGCGGCAGGGCTCGTGCCCGAGCTTGCGCGCAAACTCTCAGGTCGCGCGCACGCCGGCGAGCCAGTCGGCCGACTCGCGCAGGCGCGGCTCGAGCGCATCACGCAGCGTGGAGTCCTGCAGCGAGCAGTGCCGGCACGCGCCCTGCAGCTCGACCTCGACCCATCCGTCGTCGGTCACGCGCACAAGCTCGATGCGGCCGCCGTCGAGCGCCACCGCGGGCGCCAGTTCTTCGAGGATCGACTGCACGAGCGCGATCCGCTCGGGATCGCCCTCGGGCTGCGGCACCTCGCCGCGCGCGCGCGCGAGCCAGCGGTCGATGAAGCTCACGGCTCGTCCTCGAACCAGTCCGCGGGCAGGCGCAGCTTCCACGAGCCTTGGGACGCCTGCAGCGAGGCTCCACAGCGCGCGAGCGAAGTGCCGGCGAACAGTCCCGCGGCGCGCTCACAGTTCGCGGCCTCGAGCACGAGCTCGACCCACACGGGCTCGCCGTCGGGGCCGACGACGGCTTCGATCGAGAGCTCCGGCTCGAGCTCGGCATCGATCGCGAGCGTCGTCGCGGGGCCCGACTTCAGCTCGAGCGACTCCTCGCGCTCGACGAAACCCGTGAACGGACCGCCGACGAGAAGTCGCGCCTTTCCCGGCGGAAAGTGGTGGGTTCCCTTGCTCTGGGCGCGCCAGCCCTGCTCGTGCAGCAACACGAACCGCAGGCCCGGGTGCGCGACCTCGATCAAGACCTCGGCATCGGTGTCGAGCGAATCCCGGCTCCACACCTCACCGGCCTGCCGCACCAGGAGCTCCCCGCAGTCCCAACCCGCGAAGTCGAGCAACGTGTCGTCGCGCCCCGGCAGCGGCGCGTGCAGCAGCAGGTTCTCGTAGTGGAAGGAGAACGCGAAAGCCCCTCGCCCTTCGGCATCGGTGCTCGTGAAGCTCCACTCGGGCGCGTAGCCCGCGAGCACACGCAGGTTCGCCGCGGGCTTGCCGTCGGGATCGAGCACACGAAAGCGCAACGGGCGCTTGCGGCCGAGCAACCATGTCGCCGTTTCGCCCGCCACGTCGAACGCGTCCTCCGGCTGGCGATTGCGCAGCGCCTCGAAGCCGTCGACGGTGACCTCGAGCTCGGGCTCGTCGTCGAGCGGCGGCATCGTCGCGAGGTCGACGCGCCCCTGCGCATCGCTGGACACCTCGATCGCGCTCGGCCCGTGCGCGCAAGTCTGGCGCGTCGTCACGCGCGCCCCCGCGATCGGCTGCCCGCGCAGGTCCTTGAGCACGAGACTCGCCGGCGCCTTGCCCGGCACGAGCAGGATGGTGTCGCCGCCCGACAGCGACTGCGTCGTGCTGCGATAGCCGGCGAGCGAGTAGCGGACCTTGTCCGCATGGCGCTCGCCGCGGCGCGTCCTGTACGAGAAACAGCCGTCGTTGCCCGACTTCACCTCGTCGACGAGCAGACCGGGCAAGTCCCAGTCCTCGGTCCACGCCTCGACGCGCACGCCGGCGAGCGGCTTGCCCGTGCTCGCATCGAGCACGCGCCCGGTGCTGCCCTGCTCCGGCGGCAGCGGCGCTCCCTCCGCACGCTTGACGAGCCGCTCTCCGCCGCCGATTCCGTCCACGCCTTGAAGAAGGCCCAACATGATCGCTGCGAGCATCATGCTCCAGACGCTACCTCTCGCTCCGCGCACGCGAAACTCCCGCTCCGCAATGCAGGAGGGCCGGCAACCTCGCGGCGACCGGCCCTCGTTCTCGCCTCAGCGTCGGCTCACGGACAAATCGTGAAGCTCACCGAGTTGCTGAAGCCCGTGGTGAAGCTCGCACCCGGGTCGCGCATCCACCAGCGCGCGAAGACGTTCAGGCCCGGCGTGAGCAACAGGTCGTTGCCCGTCGCGATCCAGGCGTTGAAGTCGAACGCGTACTGGCCGTTGCAGCCGCTCGTGCCCGTCGCGAGCTGCAGCGCCGTGCGGCGCAGCGGCGGACGCACGCAGAGGTAGCCACCCTGGAAGGGCGCGGTGCTCTGCGCGTAACCGTAGAAGAGCTGGCCGGCACGGCCGGGGATCGCGTTGAGGCAGGTCAGCGTGAAGCCGTTGGGCTGCGACACGCTCGGGGCCCCGCTCCAGCCGAACGTCGGCACGCAACCCTGGCTGTTCACCTTGCCGGTGCAGTAGCTCTGGATCGCCGGGCACGGCGCCTGGCAGTCGTCGGGGATGCCGTCGAGGTTGAGGTCGAGGCTCGTGCCGAGCAGGATGTCGCAACCGTCGACCACGCCGTTCTGGTTGCAATCGGGCTCGCAGCCGTCCGGCACGCCGTTGAGGTCGCAGTCCTCGTCGAAGCCCAGCGCGATCGTGCAGACGTCGCCCTGACCATCGTTGTCGCAGTCGGCCTGGGCCGGGTTGACGTGGTTGGGGCAGTTGTCGCAGTCGTCGCCGACACCGTCGCCGTCGAAGTCGACCTGCAGGGCGTTGGAGATCGTCGGGCAGTTGTCGACGCAGTCGATCACGCCGTCGCCGTCGTTGTCGGTGTCCGCGACGCCGCAGCCGCACGTGCCGGGGAGCACCTTGAGCGGATCGTTCGGGCACTGGTCGATGCAGTCGGCCGTGCCGTCACCATCCGAGTCGGTGTCCGCGACGCCGCAGCCGCAGATGCCGGCCGCGGTCTTGAGCGGATCGTTCGGGCAACCTTCGACGCAGTCGAGCGTGCCGTCCCCGTCGCTGTCGACGTCGGCGACACCACAACCGCAGACACCCGGCGCAACCTTGTTCGGGTCGTTCGGGCAGCCGTCGAGGCAGTCGAGGGTGCCGTCGCCATCGCTGTCGACGTCGGCGATGCCACAACCGCAGGCGCCCGGCGCGACCTTGAACGGGTCGTTGGGGCACAGGTCGTTGCAGTCGGCCGTGCCGTCGCCATCGGAGTCGGTGTCGGCGACGCCGCAGCCGCAGATGCCGGAGACGATCTTGAGCGGATCATTCGGGCAGCCGTCGTTGCAGTCGGCCGTGCCGTCCCCGTCGCTGTCGGTGTCGGCGACACCGCAGCCGCACTGGCCGGGCGCAACCTTGGCCGGATCGTTCGGGCACTGGTCGACGCAGTCCGCCGTGCCGTCGCCGTCCGAGTCCGTCTCCGGGTTGCCGCAGCCGCACTGGCCAACCGCGATCTTGAGCGGGTCGTTGGGGCAGCCATCGAAGCAGTCGGGCGTGCCGTCGCCGTCCGAGTCCGTGTCGGCGACGCCGCAGCCGCACAGGCCGGGGCTCGTCTTCAGCGGGTCGTTCGGGCAGCCGTCGAAGCAGTCGAGCGTGCCGTCGCCGTCCGAATCCGTATCGGCGATGCCGCAGCCGCAGGAGCCCGGCGCGACCTTGAGCGGGTCGTTCGGGCAGCCGTCGTTGCAGTCGGGCGTGCCGTCCCCGTCCGAGTCCGTGTCCGCGATGCCGCAGCCGCACAGGCCGGGGCTCGTCTTGAAGGGATCGTTCGGGCAGCCGTCGATGCAGTTGGGCGTGCCGTCGCCGTCGCTGTCCGCATCGGACACGCCGCAACCGCAGGTGCCCGGCGCGATCTTCAACGGATCGTTGGGGCAGCCGTCGTTGCAGTCCGCCGTGCCGTCGCCGTCGCTGTCGAGGTCGGAGACGCCGCAGCCACACTGGCCGGGCGCGACCTTGAACGGGTCGTTCGGGCAGCCGTCGTTGCAGTCCGCCGTGCCGTCGCCGTCGCTGTCGACGTCGGACACGCCGCAGCCGCAAGTTCCGGGCGCGACCTTGAGCGGATCCGTCGGGCAACCGTCGATGCAGTCGGCGGAGCCGTCACCGTCGGTGTCGACGTCGAGCACGCCGCAGCCGCAGATGCCCGGAGCGATCTTGAACGGGTCGCTCGGGCAGCCGTCGCTGCAGTCCGCCGTGCCGTCGCCGTCGCTGTCGACCGTGCAGGCCGAGATCGACAGGTCGAACGAGTACCCCTGCAGGCCAGCGGCCGTGCCGCTCTCGTGGACACGGACGTAGAACGTGCCGGCGCTGGGGAGCGTGAAGAGCACGAGGGACTCGCCCGAACCCACGGGGTTCGCCGAGCTGCTCGCGAGCACCGTGACGCCGTCGGCGGCGACCAGCTCGAGCGCAAGGTCGGCCTGCGACGAGGCGTCGAGCGGAGTGGTCGCACCGCAGCCGCCCGCGCCGTTGGCGCCGTTGTCGTAGACGCTGCCGATCGGATTGACGCTGACCGTGGCGACCGACTGCACCGGCACCGAGAACTGGAACCAGTCGTTCTCGCCGTCGGCGTCGAGCGAGAGCGCCGAAGCGTTGGGATCCGAGGCTCCGACCAGCGGCGGGGGCAGCGTGCCGAGCGCGACCGAGGTGCCGACGTTCAGCATCCCCAGCGGCATCGCGCTCGCCGCGCTGTCGTCGGCTTCGGCGGCGTCACCGTAGTGGCGCTGGATGGCGCGGATGTCGTCCTGCTGCGGGCCGTCGAAGCTGAACTGGATCGCGGGCTCCATCAGCTTCGTGCCGTCCTGCGGGCAGGAGAGGTCGAGGCCGCTCGCGATGCCGGTGCCCCACGAGAGCGTGTTGCGCAGGAAGCGGTGGAGGTTGGTCGCGTCGCTCCAGTCCTCGGCGCGGTCGAGCACGACGTCGCCGTTGCCGGGGAAGGTCGAGACGACGGTGACGCCGCCGACCTGGTCGAGGCGCTTCATCGCGATGCGGATGTCGCCGCGCGTCGCTCCGCCGAGCGAGCCCCAGCTCGCGCCGTCATCCCAGTCGACTCCCGGCGCCGTGACCCGTACGAAGTCGATGCCGCTGACCGCTTCCCAACGATCGAACGTCTCCTGCAGGCGCTGCACCCACGTCGCGCGGCCGCCTTGGGCCGAAAACAGCGTGTCCATGCGCGCGACGATGCTGTTCGGTCCTTGGTTCTCGCCGATCAAGGACGGGATCGAGATGCCATCGGCGGCGATCGACCACGTCACGACGCGCGGGCTGCCCTGCGCGCCCGACCAGCGGGGCCCGAGGAAGAACTCGGGGCGCGGCGAGTTGTCCTGGACGCGCTGCATCTGCTGTTCGGTGGGGGACTGGCGGGAATCGAATCCGGCGACCCAGTAGCCGCTCGATTGCGCGAGTGCGGCCGCGGGGGCGAGGAGCATCGAGGACGCGAGCGCGAGTGCGCGGAACGCTGCGATGGACATGCGAGGAGCGAGTCGAGGTTGCGACATGATGGGACCTGAAGGGGATGAGCCAGCGTCACGTCCGGGCCGAGCGGGAAGCGGGCCGAAGGAGCGCTAGCAAGTTGCATTGACCCTACTCGGAGCCCGGAATTTGCGATAGGGAAACGTCGCAAGCAGTGCTGTCAGGCTGGCAGCACGGCCACCGGGCGCTGCCATTCCGGCAGGATCGCGCTCGGCCCTCGAAACGTAAGTTGCTTCCCAGCACGCATTTAGAGGTTCGGCCCGGCTGGCACGAATGTTGTTCCTAGGCGCGCACAGATCCGGCGAACCCAGCAAGACGCAACGCAGACTCGAAGGAGCGACCCATGGCCCAGCAAGGCAAGATCATCGGAATCGACCTCGGCACGACCAACTCGGTCGTCGCCGTGATGGAAGGTGGCGAGCCCGTCGTCATCACGAACATGGAAGGCTCGCGACTGACTCCGTCGGTGGTCGCGTTCCAGGGCGAGAACCGATTGGTTGGTGCTCCAGCGAAACGGCAGGCGGTCACCAATCCGACTCGCACGATCGCTTCGATCAAGCGTTTCATGGGGCGGCGCCATCGCGAGGTCGCTTCGGAAGAGAAGCGGGTCGCCTACAAGATCGCCGGGGGTGCCGAGGAACTCGTCAAGGTCGACATCGACGGCAAGCAGTTCACTCCGCCCGAGATCAGCGCCATGGTGCTCTCGGCCCTGAAGGAGTCGGCCGAGGCTTATCTGGGTGAGCAGGTCACGCGCGCCGTCATCACGGTGCCGGCCTACTTCAACGACGCGCAGCGTCAGGCGACCAAGGACGCCGGCACGATCGCGGGCCTCGTGGTCGAGCGCATCATCAACGAACCGACGGCGGCGACGCTCGCCTACGGCCTCGACAAGAAGAAGTCGGGCAAGGTCGCGATCTACGACCTCGGCGGCGGCACGTTCGACATCTCGATCCTCGAGATCGGCGACGGCGTGTTCGAAGTGCTCGCCACGAACGGCGACACGCACCTCGGCGGCGACGACTTCGACGACGCGCTGATCCAGCACGTCGCGGCAGAGTTCCAGAAGCAGACCTCGATCGACGTGCGCAAGGACCCGATGGCGCTCCAGCGCCTCAAGGAAGCCTGCGAAAAGGCCAAGATCGAGCTGTCGAGCGGCGCCCAGACCGACGTCAACCTGCCGTTCATCACAGCCGATGCCTCGGGCCCCAAGCACCTGCACGTCACGCTGACGCGCGCCAAGTTCGAGCAGCTCGTCGAGGGCCTGATCGAACGCACCAAGGGTCCCTGCCTGCAGGCGCTCAAGGACGCGAACCTCACGCCGGACAAGATCGACGACGTGATCCTCGTCGGCGGCCAGACGCGCACGCCCGCCGTGCAGGCGATGGCGAAGAAGCTCTTCGGACGCGATCCGAACAAGTCGGTCAACCCCGACGAGGCGGTCGCGGTCGGCGCGGCGATCCAGGGCGGCATCCTCGCCGGTGAAGTGAAGGATGTCGTGCTGCTCGACGTCACGCCGCTCTCGCTCGGCATCGAGACGCTCGGCGGCGTGTTCACCAAGCTGATCGAACGCAACACGACCATCCCGACCTCGAAGAGCCAGGTCTTCTCGACGGCCTCGGACAGCCAGCCGTCGGTCGAGATCCACGTGCTGCAGGGCGAGCGCGAGTTCGCGCGCGACAACCGCACGCTCGGCAAGTTCCACTTGGACGGCATTCCGCCGGCACCGCGCGGCATGCCGCAGATCGAGGTCACGTTCGACATCGACGCCAACGGCATCCTCAACGTGCGCGCCAAGGATCGCGGCACGGGCAAGGAGCAGAAGATCCGCATCGAGTCGAGCTCGGGCCTCTCCAAGGACGAGGTCGAGCGCATGCGCCGCGACGCGGAGTCGCACGCGGCCGAGGACAAGCGCAAGCGCGAGGTGGTCGACCTGAAGAACCAGGTGGACGCCGTCGTGCACGAGACTGACAAGTCGCTCGCCGAGCACGGCTCGAAGCTGCCCGAGGCCGACGTCAAGGCGATCGAAGCGGCCAAGGAGCACCTGAAGGAAGCGGCCAAGGGCGACGACAAGGTCGCGATCGAGAAGGCGCTCGCGGAGTTCCAGCGTGCGGCGCAGAAACTCGGCGAGATGCTCTACAAGGAGCAGCAGGCGAGCGCCGCCGGTCCGCAGGCCGGCGCCAACCCGGGCGCGGGCAAGGAGCAGGCGAAGGGTGGCGACGAGCCGGTCGACGCGGACTTCGAGGTCAAGCGCTGAAGTCCTGACAGGTGCGCGGGGCCGCACGCTCCCGCGCAGCGAAAACGCACGCCCGCTGGCCCTCACGGCCGGCGGGCGTGCTCCGTATCGGGGAACCGTCCGCGCGCAGCGCCCGGAACGCCGTTTGCGAACCTTCGCGCACCCCCGCGCGTTGAGCCTGCCGCGCCCAGCCGCTACTGTCTCCCCCCCGTGATCACCGTCCACGCCCTCACCCGCCGTTTTGGTCCCCACACGGCCATCGAGGGCCTCGACTTCCATCTGGAGAAGGGCGAGGTCGTCGGTTTCCTCGGCCCCAACGGCGCCGGCAAGTCGACCACCATCCGGATGCTCTGCGGCCTGCTCCAGCCCACCAGCGGGGACGCCACCGTGGCGGGGCACCGGATCTCCCGGGACCCCGAAGGGGTGAAGCGCTCCATCGGATACATGTCTCAGAAGTTCTCTCTGTACCTGGACCTCACCGTGGAGGCGAACATGGAGTTCTTCGGGGGGGCCTACGGGATCCCCCGGCGCCCCCTGAGACATCGGATGGAGGAGATCGTCGGCCTCACGGGCCTGGCGGAGTACCGCGGCGCCACCACGGGCCAGCTCCCCGGGGGGATCCGCCAGAGGCTCGCCCTGGGCTGCGCCATGCTCCACCGGCCCGAGATCCTCTTCCTGGATGAGCCCACGGCGGGGGTGGACCCCGTGTCGCGCCGGGACTTCTGGCGCCTCATCCGGCGGCTGGCGGGGGAGGGGACGACGGTGTTCGTCACCACCCACTACATGGACGAGGCCGAGTACTGCGCGCGGATCGGCCTGATGGTGGACGGGCACCTGGTGGCCCTGGACGACCCGGCGGGTCTGAAGAGGGTCCACGTGCCGGGGCGGGTCTTGGACGTCCGGGGCGAGGGGCTGGTGGCGGCCCTCCCCACGGCGCGGGAGGTGCCGGGAGTGATGGCCGCCGAGCCCTTCGGCGCCGGGGTCCACGTGCGCTTCGACACCGGGACCTGCGACGACGCTCGGGTCCTGGGGGCGCTGCGGGAG
>JABWBL010000108.1 GCA_013360535.1 Planctomycetaceae bacterium | reverse complement strand
CTCGCCGCGGCCCGCCGAGCGATTCGTGGCGCAAGGACGCGCTCGACCTGCTCGCGCAATTCGTGCCATGGGCCGACGGCGACGTGCCGCGCATCCTGTGGGCGTCGATCGCGAGCCTGCTCGTGCTCGCGGGCCTGACCCTCGCGCTGCGCGGCTCGTTGCCCCGCGCGGTGCGGCTTTTCGCGCTCTACCCGTTCGTGCACGGAGTCGGGCTCGTGTTGCTGCGTCACCTGGTCGAGTTCGACTCGATCGACGCGCGGCTGATGGCCCCGGCCCACGCGGTGGCGGCGTGGCTCGTGGCGCTGCTCCTCGCTCGCCTGCTGAACACGGGCCGCCCCCTTCCACAGCTCGCGAGCGCCACGTTCCTGCTCGCGACCGCGTACCTCGAGTTGCCACAGGCCGCAGCCGCGCTGCAGCGTGCTCGCGAGGACGGCATCGGCGTCTACGACGCGCCTCGCTGGACCTCCTCGGAATGTGCGGCCGCTCTGCGCACGACCGCTCCGGCCGGCATCGGCTACAGCAACGACCCGTGCGCGGTGTTCCTGCTCACCCGCCGCCGCGTGCGCGCCCTTCCGCTGCGTCCCAGCGGATTCCCGCGGACCTACCAGCGCTGGAGCGAAGCGCCGCCGCAGGAGCGCTGGATCGTGTGGTTCCGCCTGAACGAGCGCTCGAGACTCCCTCTGCCGGACGCGGGTCTCGCGTTGCCGATCGAGAAGGGCCCGAGCTTCGCCGACGCGGACATCTGGCTCCTGCGCCAGCGTGGGCTGCGCTAGTAGAAGCGCGCCGAGAGCGCGAAGTGCAGTTCGTCGAGGCCGTCGTCCTGGCCGTGGAACCACAGGATCTCGGGCCCCATCGACGCGAACGGCGAGTACCACCAGTCGAGTCCGGCGCCGCCGTACAGGCCCCACTGGTCGTTGCCAGAGACGAGGTTGCTGTCCGAGCCCTCGTCGCCGCGCCACTCGAAGCCGCCGCGCAGGTGCACGCCCAGCGGCAGGTCGTGCAGCCGCGCGCGGGCCCGCACGCCGGTCAGGATCCGCAGGACCTCGAGCTCGTCCCTGTAGGTCTGGCCGGCGAGCTCGACGTCGTGTTGCGACCACAACGCGCCCAGTTCCCAGCTCACCACGATCGGATCGTCGTTGAAGTCGAAGCCGCCACCGATGCCGATGGCGGGTGCGGCCCCCTGAATCGGGTCGTCCCCTCCGCGCGGGTCGACGATGGCGCCCGTGACTTCGAGCCATTCGCGCGGAGCGTCGGGAGCGGGAGCCGTGCAGGCGCAGGCGAGTGTCGCGAGGGACGCGGCTGCGAGAGCGAGTTGCGAGCGCGGGAACATGGGCCGAATCCTACCAAGGCCCGCGAGGTCGCTCACGCCCGCGCGCGCGGGCCGAGGCGCCGCCGCAGCACGTACACGGTGTCGAGCTGGTCGTCGGGCAGGGTGCGCGGGCGCTCGATGTCGTACCCGAAGTCGTAGGCCGCGGCGAGCTCGAGCTCGGGCACCGAACGCACGAGCCGCAGGAACTGCCGGTGGTCGTAGGCCCTGAATTTCCAGCAGGTTTCGCTCGTTTTCACGACGCCGCGCTCGACCACGCGCAGGCGCGAGCGCACGTCCTCGAGGCGCGTGCGCGGGTCCGCGGGCCAGCCTTGGATGTTGCAAGTGACCGCCGTGCCGCCGCGCCGGGCGACCCAGCGCTCGCGGGCGCGGCGTCGGTCCTCGTACTGCGTCAGGTGGATGCCGATCACGTACAGGCCACCGGGACGAAGCGCGCGCGCCACGAGCTTCAGGTTCGCGCGCGCGCTGCGTTCGTCGAGCAGGTACTTGAACGTGCAAACGAGGCAGTGCGCGAGGTCGTAGCGCTCCCCGGCCTCGAAGTCCTCCATGCGGGCCTGGAACAGCCGCGCCTTCAAGTGCGCCTCGGCGAGGCGCTCGCGGGCGAAAGCGAGCATCTGTGGCGACAGGTCGAAGCCCGTCACCGAGTGGCCACGGCGCGCGAGCTCCGCCACCAGCCGTCCCGAGCCACAGGCCGGCTCCAGCACGCGCAGCTTGCGGCGCAGGCCTGTCCCCGCTCCCTGCGCGTGCCGCTCGACCAGCGCCTCGAGGAATCCGGCCTCGCGCGCCTCGTCCCCCGCGAACACGATGTCGTAGTACAGCGGCGTGCGGTACCAGTCCTCCGCGGTGAAGCTCGCCATGGCGGCTCAGGACTGCTCGAACGGCTGTCCCGCGAGGTGGATGCGCGGCGTCTGGCGCAGCTCGTAGCGCTGCTGCAGCATCGAGGCGAACACGCTCATCAGCGGCTCGCACTCCGACTCCTCGCGCCCCACGCCGCGGATGTGCGCGAGCTCGCGGAACTCGCCGAGCAGCCCCAGCTGCGCGATCGCTCCGTCGTACACGCCGATGGCGACGCAGTACGGCTGGCCGGCGCCGTGGGTGTGGTAGTTGAGCACGAGCTGCTCCTGCGCCGCGACGGCGTTGCGCAGGAGCACCCCGTAGCGCGGGTGCGACTCGATCTTGTCGATCACGATGCCGAAGAACTCGACGACGTCCATGAGCCGCGCATTCAAGCACACCGGGCCGCCGGAGGAGAAGCCCTCCGACGGCCCGGCGAGCCATCCACGACGTCCTCAGGGCACGAAAATCACCTGCAGCGCATCGGAAAGGTCGTACAGGGCGCCGTCGCGGAACCAGCACTGGAAGTTCCACAGGTCCCCCGCCACGATCGCCCCGGCGGACGGCAGCGCATTGAAGTTCAGCGCGAGGTCGAGCGTCGTGCCCGCACCCGACTGGACCAGCGGCAGGCGCGCCGCCGGTGTACCGACGCAGCGCGTGCCGTTGCCGAACGGCGTCGAGGCGCGCGCGCGCGAGTAGAAGAACAGGCCCGACTTCTGCGGCGGGATCTGGCTCGCGTGCAGGGCGAAGTTGTTGGCGGCGAGGCTCGTCGAGCCCGTCGCCGTCAGCACCGAGCCCAGCGCGCCGCTCTGGCAGTAGCGCACGACCCAGTCGCAGCCCGTGCGCACGACGCGGAAAGCGTCCAGTCCGGCCTCGACGATCGACTGCGTGCCCGAGTCGTTGGCGGTGAAGCGCAGGCGCGTCGCCGCACCCGGCACCACGCCTGCGGCGGCGAGGCTCGCGGCCGTGATCTCGTGCGAGACCCACGCGCTCGAGCTCGTGGTGTGCGTCGCCACGACGGTCCACGGGCCGCTCGTGCCGTTGGTGCTCGCTTCCACGAGCAACCGGTCGGTCCCGTCCGCCACCGTCAGGTTCAGGTAGTACGCGTAACGGAACGCGACGTTGCCGCCCGAGAGGTCGAGCGCCGGCGAGAGCAGCGTCACCGAGCCGTTGTCGACGTCGGTGTTGCCGAGTGCATTCTGCGTCAGCCAGCACGAACCCGAGCCATCGCCGTCCGTCGCCGGATCGTAGGCCCAGCTGGGATCGTTGACCGGCACACCACGCTCCCACAGGCCCGCCGTCGCTCCGCTGAACGACGTCGTCCAACCCGTGTCGACCTCGAAGCTCTCCGAGCGCACCAGCGCCTCGACGCCGCCCGAGACCGTCGCCGTGTGGAAGTTCGCCGGCGCACCCGGCGGATTCGTCACCGCTCCGCAGCTCACCGACTGCGCGCTGATGTAGTACTGCGGCAGGTCGCCACACTGCGGCGCGGGCAGCGTGCCGGAGTAGAGCGAATTCGCGCCGGCCGTCATCGCCACCGCAGTGAACGCGCCACCGCCGTAGCGGTAGTGCAGCGTCGGCGAGCCCGCGACGATGCTCCCCGTCGCCTGGATCTGCACCTGCGCAGGAACGCCGACCGCCATCGAGCTCGGCAGCGTGCCGACGACCGTGAAGCCGCTCGCGCACACGCCCGCCGGAGCCGCGAGCGCGGCCTGCAGGCCCGCGTGGATCGAGGCGGTGCCCGCGTTCGAACCGCCCGTCGACGTGCAGCCGCCGTGCGTGTGGATGCCGATCGCGTTGCCCGTCGGCTCGTGGATCACGGGCGAGCCGCTGTTGCCGCCGGTCGTGTCGGCGGTGTAGCGCAAGGTGGTCGCGGAGAACTGCGCCCACGGCCCGGTGTGCGTCTCCTGCACCTGATTCCACTGCGCCGGCGAGCTGCGCGTGCCGTACCCGGTGATGCGGATGTCGTGCGCCGCGTTGAAGGTCGGCGGCGCGACGAGCGTGAAGCGCGCGCCGTAGGCCTGGAAAGGCGTCAGCCCCGTGTTGGAGTTGGGGAACACGCCGAAATAGCCCCAGTCGTTGCCGACACCTTGCCCGCCGTTGGTCTGCACGTTGGCGGTGTCGATCGCGTACTGGTGTTCCGGCGGCGGATGCTGCAGCGCGCCCGAACCGGTCGAGAGCGGCACGTTGAACTGCAGCGTCTGCAGGCTCGTTCCTGTGCAGTGGCCGGCGGTGAGCATGCACGAGTTGCAGTCGTCGATGATCCAGCCGGTGCAGCCGACCGGCACGAGCCGGCCCGCGCGGTTGTCGCTCGACAGCACGCGGTCGTCGGTCGGGCCGCAGATCGACTCTGGCGCGCCGGAGAGGTCGGTGTGGACCGCGGCGAGCACGACGCGGTTGGTGCCCGTTCCCGGGCGCGCCACGATCTCGACCAGCACGTCTCCGCCGTTGAAGTAGGCCGACGTGTTGCGCCACTGCGCGAGTTCGACCGCGTCGAGCTCCTGCACGGCGCCGTCGAGCAGCGACGTGATGCGCAGGATCGAGCCCGTGCCCTCGAAGGCGGAACCGGAAAGCTCGACCGCGGCGAACTCGAGGCGCAGCCACGCGGCTCCCTCGACGGAAACCGGCAGCGACACCAGCACCTGCGGCCGGGTGCCTTCGTTGGAGACCGGACCGCTGTCGAGCGCGAGGTCGAGGCGCAGGCTGTGCAGCGGGTCCTGCGCGAGGAGCGCGGGGGCGAGGAGCGAAGCCGCGAGGGCGATCTGCGTGGGCAGGCGAAGCAGCAAGGTGCGAATCTCCAACCGGAGGGAGCGAGAGGAACCGGAGACGGCGTGAACCGACTGGAGTCGAGCGTAGCGGATGCTCGCCCAGCCGCCAGAGCGTGCCGGTCGCGCTCCCCACGAAACGCGCGAAGCCCGCTCCGCTTGCAACGGAACGGGCTTGCGCCACGTGGATCCACGGCGAGGCGACTCGAGCCGGCGAACCGACCGGAGCCGCGCGCGGGACCTAGCCCGAGAAGGGCTTGTCCGACAGCATCGAGCGCTTGTCGGCGACGTCCTTCATCTCGTCGGCCTCGTCCATCGGATCCTTCTTCGAGGTGATGCTCGGCCAGCCCGAGGCGAGCTTGGCGTTGAGGTCCTTGTACTCGGCCCACTTCTCGGGGAGATCGTCTTCGCTGAAGATCGCCTCGGTCGGGCACTCGGGAACGCAGGCGCCGCAGTCGATGCACTCGTCGGGGTTGATGACGAGGAAGTTCTCGCCCTCGTAGAAGCAGTCAACGGGGCAGACATCGACGCAGTCGGTGTACTTGCACTTGACGCACGGTTCGGCAACGACGTAGGTCATGGGGCTCTTGTCCTTTCGAGTGAAGGCGAGGATTGTCCACAAACCCGCGCCGCGGTAAAGACCTGCGGGGCGCCAAATTTTTTCGCCCGCGCGCGCGCCCACCTTGTCCAGCCTCCCCCAACCGACCGAGCCGCTCGACGCGCGCCGCATCCTGCGCCTGTGGTGGCCACTCGCCGCGAGCTGGCTCCTGATGGGTGCCGAGCTGCCGCTCTTCACGGCGTTCGTCGCGCGCATGCCCGATCCGGAGCCGAACCTCGGCGCCTGGGGAGCGCTCGTCTTCCCGATCGCGCTGGCGATCGAGTCGCCGATCATCATGTTGCTCGCGGCTTCGACGGCGCTGTGCGCGGATTGGCCGAGCTACGCACGAGTGCGACGTTTCATGGTGGTCGCGGGCGCGGCCCTGACGGCCCTGCACGCCCTGGTGGCCTTCACGCCGCTGTTCGACCTGTTGGCACGCGACATCATCGGCGCGCCGGAGGCCGTGATCGAGCCGGGGCGCACCGGGTTCCAGTTGATGCTGCCGTGGACCTGGTCGATCGCCTACCGCCGCTTCCAGCAGGGCGTGCTGATCCGCTTCGAGGCCTCGGGCGCGGTGTCGGTCGGCACGCTGATCCGGCTCGCGGCGAACCTGGGCGTCCTCGGGCTGGGCTGGTGGTGGGGTGGCGCGAGCGGCATCGCGGTCGGAGCCTGCGCCGTGTCCGCGGGGGTGATGTCGGAGGCGCTGTTCGTCGGCCTGCGCGTGCAGCCGATCCTGCGCGAGCGCCTGCGGCCGGCTGCGGTGAAATCCGAATTGACGGGCGCGGCCTTCGCGCGCTTCTACCTGCCGCTCGCGCTCACTCCGCTCGTCACGCTGATCGGCCAGCCGATCGGCGCGGCGGCGATGTCGCGCATGAGCGAGCCGCTCGAGTCGCTCGCGACCTGGCCCGCCTACCACGGCATCGTGTTCCTGACGCGCTCGATCGGGCTCGCGTTCAACGAGGTCGTCGTGGCGCTGATCGTGCTCCCCGGCGCGGTGCTCGCGCTGCGGCGCTTCGCGTGGCGCACCGCACTGGCGACGTCGGGCGTGCTCGCGCTGATCGCGTGGACACCGCTCTCGCAGGCGTGGTTCGTGGGCTGGAGCCACCTCTCGCCGGAGCTCGCGCGCCTCGGTGCGCAGTCGATGGCCTTCGCGCTCGCGTTGCCGGCCCTGAACGCGCTGCAGAGCTACTACCAGGGTGCGCTCGTGCGCGAGCGCCGCACGCGCGCGGTGACGGAATCCGTCGTGCTGTCGCTTGCGCTCACGACCCTCGGACTGTGGCTCGCGGTGGAGTTCACCGACTGGCCGGGACTTGCGGCGGCGGCGGCGATGCTCTCGCTCGGCAACCTCGCGCAGACGCTGTGGCTCGCGTGGCGCGCGCGCGCTTCGCTCGAACGGCTCGCGAGCGCGGCGCGCTGACCGAGAGCGCTCAGGCGCGCGGCTCGACCCAGCTCTCGCCGTTGCTGACGTCGGTCGAATACTCGACGGCGGTCCAGAAGGCCATCGACACTGGCAGGAACACGTAGCTGAAGGCCAGCACGAGCAGCGTGCCGACGGTGAGCGCCACCGGCAGGCTCCAGTCGGTGAGCAGGAACATGCCGACGGCGAGCAGCGCCGCGAAGATCTCGGTCACCGCCGCGCAGAAGTACATCGCGCCGGTCTGCGAGCCGCTCTCGCGCCGAAAGCGCAGCGCACAGCTCGAGCAGGACTCGTGGAGGCGCGCGAAGCCGCGGAACAACCGGCCCTCGCCGCACTGCGGACAGCGCTTTCGCAGCGCGCGCTTGAAGTACAGCGGCTTGTCGGGTTCGAGCGGCATGCGGTGCGCGATTCTCGCAAGCGCGCGCGCCATGCGCCAATGCGCCCTTTGGCCCCGGCCTCAGCGTTTCGCCGTGGGCGCGTGCCCACCGGCCCTGACCCACGCCTGCCAGGCTTCGTCGAGCTCCGCCGGACTCCAGCCCCACAGCTCGCGCAGGAGCTTGCGCTGCAGGCCCGGCAGGTCCTCGCCCGTCGGCGTGCCGTTCGCGTCGAGCTGGCCCTTGATGCCGGCCAGGAAGCGCGCGTACTTCTCGGGATGCGCCTCGAGCAGGAAACGCGTGATCGACCACGCGGCGACGGAGCCGCTCTGGCCGAGCTCGGAGAAGTCCTTGGCCCCCATCAGCTCCGCGAGGCGCGGCGCCTTGCCCGACTGCACGAGCTTGGTCGCCGCCGCGCCGAAATCCGCCGGAAAACGCGTGTCGCGCAGCGAGCCCTCCTCGCCTTCGGTCGTGCGCGACTGCGGGTCGATCTCCTTCTCCATCGCCTCCGCCAGCCCCTCGTCGATCCACACCGGCGGGTCGTAGGAGAAGTGCTTGTAGGCGCACAGGAACGTGTGGCTCAGGTTGTGGACGACGTGCGGCCACAGCCCGCGGTCGTCCTTCAGGTCCGCGTCCTCCACGGGCACGCTGACGAGCAGCTTGTGCAAGCCGGGGAAGTGCCAGCGGAACGAGTCGTTGACGGCGACGCCGGAGAACGAGGTCGTGTAGCGGCGGTGGTTGTCGCGCGAGACGTGCAGCACGACCTCGAACTTGTCCTTTTCGCCGAGGAACTTGCCCGCGCCCATGTACGGCGCCTCGATGTCGCGCTCCGCCGGAAAGTCCGCATCCTTCACGCCGAGCAGCGCCTGGAAGCGCGCGTAGAACTCCTCGCCCTTCATCGCCTGCAGGTGCAGGCGCAGGAACGGATCGAGCTTCTTCGGCTTCGTCGGCACGTCCGGCAACACCGCACGCAGCCGAGTGAGCTCCGCCTCGACACGCTCGCGATCCTTCTGGTCGATGCCGGAATCGCCGAGCGCGCTCGCCCAGCGCAGGTGCGCCGTCTCGAGGAACAGCCAGCGCGCCACCGGCAGCGTGCGCTCGAGCTCCGCACTGTCCTTGTCGCCGATCGAGAGCGGCCCGTGCGTGAGCACGCCCGCCGCCTTCATCAGCGCCGGATCCTCATGGCAGTAGGGACACTTCGCTTCCGCCTTCTCCCCCTTCTGCGCCCCAAAGCCCACCACGATCGCCACCACGACCGACAGCCCCACCCACACGCCGCTCCGCCCCATGCCCCCAAGCTACACCCTGCGCCGACCCGCTGTGCGATCCGACCACCCAACAGATCCGGCCGGCCCCCCGCGAGGAAGACCGGCCGGATCGCTGTCGCGGGAGCCAGCGGCCCCCTCGAAAATCACGGGACGTACGTCAGCTCAATCGCGTTCGAGAGGTTCGTCGACTTGCCAGCCGGCGGGTCGCGGAAGGAAAGCCTGTCTTTTTCTGGCCGCTGTCTTGCTTCTCCTGCGGCCAGAAAAAGCTCCGGGGACGCTTAATGCGTCCCCGGAGAGGGGGTAAGCCCCGGTTCGCGAGGCGAAGCCGACGCGAAGCCGGACAGTCCAGTG
>JABWBL010000107.1 GCA_013360535.1 Planctomycetaceae bacterium | reverse complement strand
GCGCGCGCGCAGCTCGGCGCAGACCATGTCGCCGACTTCCGGCGTCGCGTGGGCGCCGGTGTGCACGCCCTTGAGGCGGCGCGAGCGCAGCAGGTCGGCCACGATGCTCTCGATGTCCTGCGAAGCCTGCTTCTGCCCGAGGTAGTCGAGCATCATCGCGCCCGCGAGGATCGCCGCGACCGGGCTCGACACGTTCTTGCCGGCGTACTTGGGCGCCGAGCCGTGGATCGGCTCGAACAGCGACACGTGGCCGGGGTTCAGGTTGCCCGAGGCCGCGATGCCCATGCCGCCCTGCACCATCGCGCCGAGGTCGGTGATGATGTCGCCGAACAGGTTGGTCGTGACGGCGACGTCGAACCACTCGGGGTTCTTCACCATCCACATGCAGGCCGCGTCGATGTAGGCGTGGTCGGTCTTGACGTCGGGGTACTCCTTGGCGACCTCGGCGAACGTGCGCGTCCACAGGTCCTGCGCGCGGACCGCGTTGGCCTTGTCGATCAGCGTGAGCTGGCGGCGCGGGCGCAGGCGCGCGAGCTCGAAGCCGTAGCGGATGACGCGCTCGACGCCGTGGCGCGTGTAGACCATCGTCTGCACGGCGACTTCGGTGTCGTGGCCCTTGTGCGTGAAGCCGTGGGAGCCCGAGTAGGCGTCCTCGGTGTTCTCGCGCACGATGATCATGTCGACGTCCTCGGGCTTCTTGTCCTTGAGCGGGCAGAGCGCGGCGTCGTAGAGCTTGATCGGGCGCAGGTTGACGAACAGGTCGAGGTCGAAGCGGCACTTGGCGATGATGCCGTACTCGATCAGGCCGACGGGCACGCGCGGGTCGCCGATCGCGCCGAGGTAGATCGCCTGCTTCTGCTTGACCTCGCTGAAGGCGGCGTCGGGGAAGATCTCCTTCGTCGCGAGGTAGTGCTCGGTCCCGAAGGGGTACTCCGTGCGGCGCACGCGGAAGCCGTAGATCTCGCCCGCGGCGTCGACGACCTTCAGCGCCTCGCGGGTGACCTCGGGGCCGATGCCGTCGCCGGCGATGACTGCGATGTCGAGTTCGGTCATGGGTGCGGGATCCTGTTGCTGGCGGACCTTGGGAGTCTCTAACGGGCCTTGGTGGCCTGAACCTTGAACATGCCGGGGCGCCAGGCGGAGATCCGCCCTTCGATGGCGCTGGCGGCGACGGTCAGCGGCGACGCGAGGTAGAGCTTCCCCGGGCCGCTGCGGCCGGTGAAGTTGCGGTTGATGGCGCTGACGGTGACCTGCTCGGCCGAGGCCGACACGCCGGGACCGCAGCCGATGCAGGCGCCGCAGCCGGGATTGATGACCTCGACTCCCGCCCTCTGGAAGAGCTCCATGTAGCCCTTCTTGCGCGCGTAGTCGCGGACGTCCTCGCTGCCGAACTGCAGGTACATCTTCACGCCCGGGGCGACCTTGCGGCCGGCGTCGAGCGCCTCGCGGACGACACGGGCGTACATGTCCATGTCGTGTTCCTTGCCCGCGGTGCAGGAGCCGCCGTAGGCGATGTCGATCTTGACGATCCCAAGCTCGGCGACGTTGGCGCCGTAGGTCGGGTCCGAAGGCTTGGCGACCATCGGGCGCAGCTTCGACAGGTCGATCGGGTGCACGCCGCCGTCGTAGTGCGCCCCCGTGTCCGGGAACACGAAACGCGCCTCGATCTCGGCCTTCGACATCGACGGGCGACGGGCGGCGAGCCACTCCAGCGTGAGCTTGTCGGCCTCGCAGATGCCGGAGCGCGCCGAGCACTCGGTCGCCATGTTGCACAAGGTCGCGCGCTCGTCCATCGAGAGCGACGCGAGGCCCGGGCCGCCGAACTCCATCACGCGGTCGAGCGTGTCCTCGCGCACCGCGAACGTGCTGAGGATGTGCAGGATCACGTCCTTCGCCGTGCAATCGTCGGCGAGCTTGCCCACGAGCTCGAAACGGATCGACTCGGGCACCTTGACGAACGTGAAGCCCGAATAGGCGAGGCCCGCGTACTCCGTCGCGCCGACGCCCCACGTGAGCGCGTTGTTGCCGCCGCCCATGCAGGTGTGGCTGTCGGTCGCCTGGATGAAGTCGCCCGGGTCGACGAAGTGCTCGCGCGCGACCTGATGGCAGATGCCGGGGCTGACGCCGTCGCGCGCGGAGTAGTCGCGCACGCCAGTGTGCTTCTGGAACTCGCGCTGCAGCCGGCGCAGCGTCTCGATCTGCGCCTCGAAGGGCTTCATGCGCGGCACGCCGGTCGCGTACAGCAGGTGGTCCTCGAACACCGCGAACTTCGCGGGGTTGGTGACCTTGTAGTTGGCGCCGTACTCCTGCTGCAGGAAGTAGTGCACCTGCGCGGTGGTGAACTCGTGGCTGTAACCGCCGTCGACGTTGACGAGGCAGGCGTCACCGGGCTTGACGCAGCTCTCGCGGTCGCCGCCGACGAGATGCGTCGCGATGACCTTCTCGGCCATCGTCATCGGGCGCGGGGCGTGCCTGGGCGGCGCGACCTTGACCGTGCCGGCCTTGTAGCGCGCGCCGAACTCGAACAGGCCACCGGCCTCGAGGATCGCGCGCGTCACGTCGTCGTACTTGGCGGTGAACTCCTCGAGCGGGATCTCCTCGCCAGCCTCGAGCCGGCGGAGCTGCTCGTAGTCGCCCATCAGCTGGCCGAGGTTGATGTTGTTGCGCGCGTGGATCGGCGCGAACGAGTGCGCGATCACGAGCCCGATGCCCGACCACTTCTCGGCCTGCGGCGCCGTCTCGCGCGACGAGCCCGTGCCCTTGCGCTGGCCACTGACGATCGCCTCGAACTTGCCGTCCAGCAGCGCTCGCGTTCCGAACACGCGCTGGTTCGCCGGGTCCATCAGGCCCGCGTAGGCGTCGAGCGCGATGTCCTCGGGCTTGTGGCGGAAGCACACCCACGCCGGCGTCATCGCGTCGGTGTTGATGTCGTCGAGCAGCTCGGCCGACGTGACGTCGGCCATGCGCACGTCAAGCTCGCCCCGCAGCTGCGCGCGAATCTTCTCGACGTCCTTGAACAGGTACAGCACACGTGCGGGCTTCGAAAGCCGCACCACGCGCCGTCCATCGGCGCGCACGTGGATCACCGGGTTGCCCATGGCTCAGGCCTTCGGGTTCTTGATCAGGATCGCGATGCCCTGGCCACCGCCGATGCAGGCCGACGCCATGCCGTAGCGCAGGCCCTTGCGGCGCAGCTCGTACATCAGCGTGATCACCAGGCGCGTGCCGGTCGCGCCGAGCGGGTGCCCGAGGCTGATCGCACCGCCGTTGACGTTGCAACGCTCGCGATCGAGGCCGAGTTCCTTCTCGCAGGCGAGGTACTGCGCCGAGAAGGCCTCGTTGATCTCGATGCGGTCGAGCTGCGCGAGCTTGATGCCGGTGCGCGCGAGGCAGGCCTGGATCGCGGGCACCGGACCGATGCCCATCTCGCGCGGGTCGCAACCGACCGCGGCCCAGCCGACGATCTCCGCGAACACGTCGAGGCCATCGGCCTTCGCGCGCTCGTCCGTCGTCACGACCACCGCCGCGGCGCCGTCGACGATGCCGCTCGCGTTGCCCGCGGTCACGGTGCCGTCCTTGCCGAAGGCCGCGCGCAGCTTGGCGAGACCTTCGAGCGTCGTGTCGGGCTTGATGTGGTCGTCGGTGTCGATGACCTCGTCACCCTTGCGGCCCTTGACCGTCAACGGCGCGATTTCCTCGGCAAAACGCTTCTCCTTCACCGCCGCGGCACCGAGCTGGTGGCTGCGCAGCGCGAAGCGGTCCTGCTCCTCGCGGCTGATGCCGAGGCGCTTGGCCAGGTTCTCGGCGGTCTGCGCCATGAACAGGTCCGCCAGCGGATCCTTCAGGCTGCCGAAGAGCATGTCGACGAGCTGCGGCTGCACGCCGAACGGGATCCCCGCGCGCGTGCCGTACATGCAGAACGGCGCCTGCGACATGTTCTCCATGCCGCCCGCGAGCGCGACCTGCGACTCGCCGAGCAGGATCATCTGCGAGGCGCTCACGATCGACTGGATGCCCGAGCCGCACAGGCGATTGACGGTGAGCCCGCCCGCCGCCTGCGGCGCACCCGCGCGCAAGCCGACGTGCCGCGCGCCGTAGATCGCGTCTGTCGAGGTCTGCAGCGCGTTGCCGATCACGACGTGGTCGATCGCCGAGGCCGGGACCTTCGAGCGCTCGAGCGCGTGCTTGGCGGCGTGCGCCGCGAGCTCGATGGCGCTCACGTCCTTGAACTTGCCGTAGCCGGGGGTTCCGACGTACTCGCACATCGGCGTGCGCGCGCCGCCGACGATCACCAGGTTCTTGCTCATGTCCGCCATCGCAGGTTTCTTGGGGAATGGGGCGAGCCGCTGGCGCGGCCCGCTGTGGACCGCGTGCGGCGACCTGCCCCTCTCTGGAATCGAAATCGGGCCTCTAGCAGCCCTTGAATGCGGCCTTGCGCTTCTCGAGGAAGGCCGCCATGCCCTCGCGCATGTCCTCGGTGGTCGAGGCGAGCCCGAACATGTCGGACTCGATCACCTCGCCCTCCTGCTGGCTCATGTTCAGGCCACGCCGGATGGTCTCCATCGCAAGCCGCACGGCCACCGGGCCACGCGACAGGATGGTCTTCATCAGCTTGGTCGTGCCTTCCTTGAGCTCGGCCGCCTCGAACAGGCGGTTGATGACGCCGACGCGCCACGCTTCCTCGGCCGTGACCATGTCGCCGGTGAGCACCCACTCGCGCGCCACGCCCGGGCCCGCGATGCGCGCGAGGCGCTGCGTGCCGCCGTAGCCGGGGATGATGCCGAGCGAAACTTCCGGCAGGCCGAGCTTCGCCGTCTTCGAGGCCGTGCGCAGCGTGCAGGCGAGCGCGAGCTCGCAACCGCCGCCGAGCGCGAAGCCGTTGATCATCGCGATCGACGGCTTCGCCAAGGTCTCCAGACGCGAGAACACCTGCTGGCCGAAGAACGCGACGTCCTTCGCCTCGAGCGCCTTCATCTTGGCGAGCTCGTTGATGTCCGCGCCCGCGACGAAGGCCTTCTCGCCGGCGCCGGTAAGGATCACGCCGCGCACGTTCGTGTCGGCCTTGAGCGCGTCGAAGCAGCACGCCAGCTCGCCGAGCACGGCGGCGTTGAGCGCGTTCATCTTCTCCGGCCGGTTGATCGTGACCGTCGCGATGCCGTCGACGGTCTCGCAGAGCAGGTACTTCAGCTCCATGTCACTTTCCCTGCGCGGCGGGCCGCGTCACGGTGACCTTGACGATCTTGACCGGGGTGACCGGCTTCGAGTTCTCGCCGCCGCGCACCGTCGGCGCCTTGGCGATCTTGTCGAGCGTGTCGTCGCCTGCGACGAGCTTGCCGAACGCCGTGTACTGGCGATCGAGGAAGCGCGCGTCGCCGTGGCAGATGAAGAACTGCGAGCCCGCGGAGTTGGGGTCGCTCGAACGCGCCATCGAGAGGATGCCGCGCACGTGCGCCGTGTCGTTGAACTCGGCCTTGATCTTGTAACCGGGCCCGCCCATCCCGTTCCCGTCCGGGCAGCCGCCCTGGATCATGAAACCGGGAATCGTGCGGTGGAACACGGTGCCGTCGTAGAAGCCCTTCTCGGCGAGCTTGACGAAGTTCTCGACATGCCCGGGGGCCTTGTCGGGGAAGAACTCGAGCGTCATCGAGCCCGCGGAGGTCTCGAGGGTCGCGGTCACGCCCGCGAGCGGATGGACCTTGCTCATCTCACTTGCCTCCAACGGGGACGGGGACGGACGGCGGACCGTTCTTGGACTGGCTCGGCTCGGCCGGGACCCAGCTCGGGCGCAGCACGACGATCGCGCGCTCGATCACCTGCGGCGAGTTCGGCTTGTCGGCCTGCCCACGCGGCGTCGACACGATCAGGTCGACCACGTCGAGCCCCATCACGGTCTCGCCGAAGGCCGAGTACTGGCCATCGAGGTGCGGCGCCTTGTCGTGCATGATGAAGAACTGGCACGAGGCCGAGTTCGGATCCTGCGTGCGCGCCGCGGACAGCGTGCCCTTCATGTGCTTCACGGCCGGGTTGAACTCGGCCTTGAGCTGGCGCGGTCCGTTGCCGGTGCCGGTGCCCGTCGGGTCGCCGCCCTGGATCATGAAGCGCGGGATGACGCGGTGGAACGTCGTCTTGTCGTAGAAGCCGATGTACGACAGGTCGAGGTAGTTGCGCGAGTGCTCGGGCGCGATGTGCGGCCACATGCGCACGAGGATGTTGCCGCGGTTGGTCTGCAGCAGCACGAGGTACTTGTCGAGGTCCTCGAGCGGCATCGTCATGAAGTCGAGCTTCTTGGGCTCGACCGCCTCGAGCGCACGCACCGCCACCGGCTTGGTGTCGGCGAAGTCCGGCGCGTAAGCGAGCTGGAACTCGCCCTTGCCGTCGAGGTACGAGCCGAGGTCGACTTCCCCTTGGAGCTTGAAGCCCGGCGGCAGCGTGAGCGCGCCGGTCTCCTCGCGCTTGGCGAGCGCCTTGCCGTCGACCGAGAAGGCCCCCGGCGAGAGCAGCCAGCCGGAGACGACCGCGCCATCCTTGGGCGCCGTCACTTCGATCTGGACCTTGAAGGGCTGGCCAGCCACGTGCAGCGACGGGGCGTTCCAGCGGATCTCCGGACCGCCGACGGCGACCGGAACAGCGGCGAACAGTGCGAGAATCATGCGCGCTTGTCTCCTTCCCACTTGTAGAAACCTTCGCCCGTCTTGCGACCGAGCTTGCCGAGCTTGACCTTCTCGCGCAGCACCGCCGGCACGGTGAAAGCCGGCTCGTCGGGGTAGCGCTTGGTCCAGCCCTCGACGATGAACAGCGTCGTGTCGAGACCGACGTAATCCGTGAGCTCGATCGGGCCCATCGGGTATCCGCAACCGAGCTTCATGGCCGTGTCGATGTCCTGGGCCGTCGCGTCACCGCGCTCCAGCATGCGCATCGCTTCGGTCATGTAAGGAACGAGCAGCCGGTTGACGACGAAGCCCGGCGTGTCCTTGCAGGCGACGGGCGCCTTGCCGCAGGCCGCACCGAACGCCTTCGCGTCCTCGAACACCTGCGCGTCGGTCGAGTCCGTGCGCACGACCTCGACGAGCTTCATCAGCTGCACCGGGTTGAAGAAGTGCAGGCCGACGAAACGCGCGGGGCGGCCCGAAGCCGTCGCCATCTCGCCGATCGGGAACGAGCTCGTGTTCGACGCGAAGATCGTGCTTGCCTTGCAGATCGCGCCGAGTTCCTTGAAGAGCTTCTTCTTGACGTCGAGGTTCTCGACGATCGCCTCGATCACGAGATCGCAATCGGCGAGGTCCTGCTGGCTCGTCGTGCCGCGGATGCGCGCGCGCGTGGCGGCCGCATCGGCCGTGGCCTTCGCCTTGGCGTCGGCCTCGTTCGCCTTGCCTTCCTTGACGGCCTTCTCCGCAGCCTTCTCGGCGAGCTTCGTGAGGCTCTTGTCGATGCGGGCGAGCCCGCTGTCGAGGAACTTCTGCTCGGCCTCGAGCACGACCACCTGACAGCCGCCTTGCGCCGCCACCTGCACGATGCCGTGGCCCATCAGGCCGCAGCCGACCACGCCAACTTTCTGGATCGCCATCGAACTCTGCTTCCTTTCAGTTTTTCTCGAACGCCGCCGCGAGCCCGAGGCCGCCGCTGATGCACAGCGTCGCGAGCCCGTTCCGCGCGTTGCGGCGCTTCATCTCGTGCAGGAGCGTCACGACGATGCGCGCTCCGGTGCACCCGATCGGATGGCCTAGGCTGATCGCCCCGCCGTTGACGTTGACGCGCTCCATCGGAAGCGCGAGGTCGCGGTGGCAGGCGAGCACCTGCGCCGCGAAGGCCTCGTTGAGCTCGATCAGGTCGTACTGACCGACCTTGAGGCCGTTGCGCTGCTCGAGAGCGCGCACCGCCGGCACGGGCCCGACGCCCATGATCTCCGGCGGCACTCCGGCCTCCGTCGCGTGCCCGAGCGTCGCCAGCGGCTCGTACCCGAGCTTCGCCGCGCGCTCCGCCGTCATCACGAGCAACGCCGCCGCACCATCGGTGATGCCGCTCGCGTTGCCCGCCGTCACCGAGCCCTGCTTGCTGAACACCGGCGGCAGCTTCGCCATGTCGGCGATCGTCGCGTCGTCGCGCACGTGCTCGTCCGCCGCGAACAGCGTCGTGCCCTTCTTGCCCGCGAGCTCGACGGGCACGATTTCGTCGGCACACAGGCCCTTTTGGCGCGCCGCCTGGCTCTTGTGCTGGCTCGCGAGCGCGAACTGGTCCTGCTCGTCCCGCGTGATGCCCAAGTCGCGCGCGAGCTTCTCCGCCGTCTCGCCCATCACCATGTTGGCGAGCGGGCAGACGAAGCCGTCCTTGTACATGCCGTCGACCACCGGCTGGTGCCCGAGGCGATAGCCCTTGCGGAAGTCGGGCAGCATGAAGGGCAGCCGGCTCATCGACTCGGTGCCCGCCGCGATGCCGACCTCCGTGCGACCGAGCCGAATCGAGTCCGCGATGAGCAAGAGCGCCTTCAGGCCCGACCCACAGGCCATGTTGACCGTCCAGGCTGGCGTCGTGACCGGGACGCCAGAGCGCACCGAGATCTGCCGCGCGACGTTCGGGCCACCGCCGGCCTGACGACCGTTGCCGACGAGCACCTCGCCCACCTGCGCCGGATCGAGCCCCGAGCGCGCCAGCAGGCCCTTCACCGCGTGGACGCCGAGGTCCGCCGAGGAGAGCTCCGACAGGCTGCCCATGAACTTCCCGATCGGCGTGCGGACGGCGTGGGTGATCACGACGGCCGGGCCTTGGGGGCGCGACGCCTGCTGCAACGGAGGGCCTCCGCAGGGAGTGGAAGGTGGACGGAAACGGCCCCGAAGGGCCCCTTGGGACCGAGAACGGGAAGGGCTGCGCGAGACTTCGCGCGCGGCTCTCCGGATTCTCGGGGGCAGCGAGGATAGGCACGGCCCCGCGGGGGCGCAAGCCGGGCCGCTCCGCGCCGGCCGGCGACCGCGTTCGAGAGAC
>JABWBL010000106.1 GCA_013360535.1 Planctomycetaceae bacterium | reverse complement strand
ACCGCCCTCGTCCTCTCGGGCGCCTTCCGCCGCTCCGACCGCCGCACGGGCCTCCTGGCCCTCTCGCTCGCCCCCGACGGCACGCCGACCTTGCGCTGAGCGAGGGCGAGCGTTTCCCCGGCGGTTTTGGGGCAGATTCCTGTCCAGCGGAGCGCGGCCCGGGTCCCTTGGGGGAGCGTTCCGGCAGGCCGAAAGCGATTCGGTAGGCTGGAACGGGTCCGCGGCCGGCGCGGAACCCGCTGGGTCACCGGCGCGTCTGCCTTCCGGAGGACTCCCCCATGTCGCCCCGCTCACTTCGATCTTTCCCTTCGACCCGCGTCCGGCTGCCCCGTTCGGCGGCGGCGCGCTGGATCGCCGCTGCGCTGCTCGCCGCGCCCGCCTCGGCGCAGGTGCAGTTCTCGATCGACTGGAAGAGCCAGAGCGTGTCGCGCCCCGACTCCTCGAGCGCGCAGCGGCCGATCACCGAGGGTGACGTGCTCGCTCCGGACGTGGCTCCGACCCTCGGCCCGCTGGCGGCGCCCGATGTGAAGGTGCTCGGCAGCGAGCTGTTCCTGCAGGGATACCTCGGCTGCGTCGGCCATCCCGGCGGCACGCCCTGCGCGATCGAGGTCGACGCGCTGTCGAGCGGCATGGATGCGGAATTCCGGCCCAACCCGCAGTTCCGCCGCCGCATCTGGTTCTCGGTCGACGAGTGGGCGAGCGGTCACCCCTCGACTCCGACGACACCGCCGCATGCGACGGTGTTCAACCAGGGCAACCCGACGCAGGCCTCGACGCCGGGTGTGTTCGACGCCGCCGCCGACGTGTTCGTCGACGTCAACCTGCCGCCGGGTCCGATCGGCCCGAACTTCACCCCGCGCAACAACAGCCTCGCGCTCGATGGCAACGGCCTGCCGAGCGCCAACGGCTTCCGCGCGCCGGGTCTCGGCCTGCTCGAGCCGCGCAACACGACGCTGCCCTTCCCCTACCCCGGCGACAACCTCGACGCGCTCGAGCTCGGCACCGACCTGTCGCTCGCGCCCTTCATCTACTTCTCGCTCGACGCGAGCTTCGGCGACACGCTCGCGGGCGTCGCCAACTCGGGTTCCGCGCTCGCCAACGGCTTCGTCGGCGGCGACGTGCTGCGCACCAACGTCGCGGGCACCGCGGTCGTGCGCTACGCGACCGCGAGCCAGCTCGGCCTCGACCAGTTCGGCGTGGACACCGACGACCTCGACGCGCTGATCCTCGCGGACAACGGCGACGGCGTCTTCCAGCGCTCGCTCGTGCCCTACGACTGGATCAACGGCACGCGGGACATGCTCGTGTTCTCCGTGCGCCGCGGCTCGGCGGTGATCAACCAGCTCGACAGCATCTTCGGCGTCCCGATCCAGCCCGGCGACTTGCTCGTCCCGCCCGTCGCCGGTGGCCTCAACCAGAACCCCGGCATCTTCTTCGCGGCCGAGTCGCTCGGCCTGCGCACCGCGCGTGGCTCGGCCGTCGACAGCGGCGACGACCTCGACGCGGCCGACTCGTCGGAGACGCCCTGCAACGGCGAGGAGCCGTGCTTCGACTGCAACGAGAACGGCGTCGACGACTCGGTCGACATCGCCAACGGAGCGAGCCAGGACGCGAACCTCAACGGCATTCCCGACGAGTGCGAGGACAAGGTCGTCGAGTTCTGCAAGTGCACGGGCGGCTCGAGCGGGTCGTGCTCCAACGCGGACGCGAACGCGGGCTGCTCCAACTCGACGGGGCAGGGCGGCAAGCTCGAGTCGAACATCAACTCCGGCGGTACGGTGAGCCTCGCGCTCGACAACCTCGTGCTGACCTCGTCGCAGCTGCCGACCTCCGTCAGCGGGCTGACGTTCATGGGCACCAGCTCGCGCCCGCCGGCGACCTTCTACGACGGCCTGCGTTGCATCAACCTGCCGGTGCTGCGCTTCGGCACGCAGAGCTCCGGCGCGACGGGCAGCTTCGCGCTCGGACCCGGCATCGCCGCCGCCGCGGCCCTGCGCTTCGGTCCCTCGGGGACGATCACCGCGGGCTCCACCTGGCACTTCCAGACCTGGTACCGCGACCCGACCGGCCCATGTGGAACAAATTCCAACGTCACCAACGCGGTCAAGGTGACGTTCGAGCCCTGATCCGTCCCCAGTTCGCGAGCTTGGAGTAGGTTTCAAGTTCCCGGGGGGAACCTCTCGAAGTTCCCGCCGTCCAAGCGGGGCCCCGCAGGCCCGCGCGGGCTTTGCCGTTTCCACCGGGCGCCCCCCTACTCCATGACGCGACACCTTGCCCTGCCCATCGCCGCCTGCGCGGCGCTCGTCCTCCCCGTCCACGCCCAGCAGTTCCAGCATCAGGTCGGGCTGCTTCCGGGCACCGCGCGCTGGACCGAGGGCGTCGAAGCCGCCGACGTCGACCGCGACGGCGACCTCGACCTGTTCTTCGCCGATGGCGAGGGCTTCAGCTCGGCGGGCACGAAGCGGCAGAACGTGCTCCTGATCAACCAGTTCATCCCGACCGGCACGCTGTCGTTCACCGACGAGAGCGTGGCGCGGCTGGGCACGCGGCTCTCCAACGCCAAGGCCGTCATCACCGGCGACGTCAACGGCGACGGCTGGGTCGACGCAGTGATCTGCAACGCGTGGGACACCGACGTGCCGTTCCTCTACATCAACCAGGGCGCGGCGAACCCGGGCTTCTTCACGATGGAGAGCGCGACCCGCGGCCTGACGACGGCGATCAGCTCCGGCGGCGGCCAGTTCGGTGACATCGACGACGACGGCGACCTCGACCTCGTGCTCAACGACGGGTACCTCGGCTCACCGAGCCGCCGCCCGCGTGTGTACTTCAACGACGGCGCCGGCAACTTCACGGCGAGCACGGCGGCGATGTCGGCGGCGCCCACCAAGGGCTCGCAGATGGACACGCAGCTCGTCGACGTCGACGGCGACTGGGACCTCGACTTCGTCGGCCTGTGCCGCGCGGCGAACGGCGGCACGAACCACTACCTGCTGCTCAACAACGGCCTCGGCACGTTCTCGCCCGGGGCGGTGACGATCCCGTCGAACTCCGGCGCGACTTACGAGGGCGAGGTCGGCGACCTCGACGGCGACAACGACATCGACCTGTTCCTCGTGAGCTCGTCGTCCTTCGCCGAGGGCGCGATCCGCAACAACTTCGCGCCCTCCGGCCCGCTCTCGTTCACCGCGCTCGCCGCCACGAGCGACAACAACGACGACAACGAGATCTGCCTGATCGACCACGACGTCGACGGCGACTACGACGCGCTGGTCGGCTCGCTCTCGAACACGCGCGAGGTGATCTGGGTCAACAACGGCGCCGCGAGCTTCACGAACGCGGGCGCGGGCGTGATCACGGCCGTCTCGGACCCGACACTCGACGCGACGGTCGCCGACCTCGACAACGACGGGCGCTACGACATCGTCACGGCGCAGGGCGAGAGCGCGCCGAGCCTGTGGGCCAACAAGGTCTACCGCAACACGGGTGCGGCCGACACGCTCAAACCCGTCGTGACGGCGATCGACGCGCCGACGCTCGCGTCGAAGGACGGGCCGTGGAAGCTCCGGGCCAAGGCGCGCGATCAGGTGCTCGACGACGGCGTCGACTACCTCGAGGCGAGCGCGCACTACGTCGTGCGCACGACGACGCCGGAGCTGCACGCCGTCGGCATGAGCTCGGGCGGACTGTCCCCCGTCAACTCGACGATGGTCTCCGGGGATGCGCTGCTCTTCACGAACAACTTCGGTTCGGCGCAGACCGTGCAGCTCGCGAGCGGGTCGCGCGACGCGAGCCTCGCGCTCGCGCCCGGCCAGTCCGGCCGCCTCCACATCGTGCAGCCGGGAACGTACTTCTACACCGTCGTGCCGTCGGGCCTCGCCGGTTCGGTGACGGTGACCGGCAGCGACCTCGTGGCCACGGGCCTGCATGCGGGCGTGCAGCTCACGCGCTTCGCGCTCACGGACCCGACGCTGGGCAACGGGCGCACGGTCGTCTACGAGTTGCACTTCACCGACGCCGCGGGCAACACGCGCATCACGAATGCCGCACGCTTCGAGCTCGTCGACTGCGCCGTCACCGCCTACTGCACGGCGAAGGTGAACAGCCTCGGCTGCACGCCGGCGATCGCGACCAGCGGCACTCCGAGCCTCACCGCCGGCTCCGGTTTCACGGTCAGCGTGAGCCAGGTCCTCAACCAGAAGTCGGGCCTGCTCTTCTACAGCCTCACCGGCGCCTCCACGGCCCCCTTCGAAGGTGGCCTGATGTGCGTCGCCGCGCCGCGCTACCGCACGCCGGTGACGACCTCCGGCGGCTCACCGACCGGCGTCGACTGCACGGGCGTGCTCTCGCTCGACTTCAACGGCGTCATCACGTCGACCCCCGGCCGCTTCGCCTTCGGCGACACCATCTGGGCCCAATTCTGGAGCCGCGACCCCGCCGCGACCTTCCAGACCAACCTCTCCAACGCCGTGCGCTTCGGGCTGTGCCAGTAGCGCGGCGCGGAACTACCGGGCCAGAGCGAACTACCGAGCGGAATACCGAGCCAGAGCAATTTTTTCTGCAAACCGCGGCCTGCGTCGAAGGCAGTGCCTCCGACGCAGGCCGCGGTTTGCAGAAAAAATTGCTCTGGCTCGGTATTCCGCTCGGTAGTTCGCTCTGGCCCGGTAGTTCCGCCTCAGGCCCGAGTGAGCCAGGAGTGGCGGTCGGGCTTGGTGCCGGAGGCGATGGCGCGGAACTCGGCCTGCAGCATCGCGGTGATCGGGCCGCGGGAGCCGGAGCCGACGGGCTTGCGGTCGATCGAGCGGACGGGCGTGATCTCGGCGGCGGTGCCGCACAGGAAGAGCTCGTCGGCGCAGTAGAGCATCTCGCGCGGCATCACCATCTCGCGCACCTCGAGGCCGGCGTCGCGGGCGAGCTGGATCACGCTGGCGCGCGTGATGCCCTGGAGGATCGACGAGCCCAGGCTTGGCGTCAGCAGCATGCCGCGTTCGACGACGAAGACGTTGGCGCCGCTGCCTTCGCTGACGTGGCCGTTGAGGTCGAGCGCGATGCCGTCGGTGAAGCCGTTGGCCTTGGCCTCGAGGATCACCAGCTGCGAGTTGAGGTAGTTGGCGGCGCTCTTCGCCATCGCGGGCAGCGTGTCGGGCGCCATGCGGCGCCAGCTCGACATGCCGACGTCGATGCCCTTCTCGGCCGCCTCGACGCCGAAGTGCGCGCCGTGCTCGATCACGATCACGGCGGTGTCGACGGGGCAGTGCGTCGGGTCGACGCCGAGCTGGCCGTAGCCGCGGAACGCGAACGGGCGGATGTAGCAGGAGCGGTAGCCGTTGGCGCGCACGGTGGCGAGCACGGCCTCACACAGCTGCTCCTCGCTCCAGGCGAGCGGCAGGTTCACGATGCGGCAGGACTGCACCATGCGGTGCATGTGCTCGCGCAGGCGGAAGACAGCGCAGCCGTCGCCGTTGGGATAGCCGCGCAGGCCCTCGAACACGCTGGACGCGTAGTGCAGCGCGTGCGTCGCGACATGCACATTGGCCTCGGACCACGGAACGAGCTTGCCGTTCCACCAGATCGAACCCTGACCGACGAGCTTCATGTGGGCACCTGCGCCGAGGAGGATAGACTCTCGTGCCATGAACATCCAAGACGCGCCGCACGGCATCAACGTGGTGGTCGAGACGGGCTCCGGCCGCGTCTACATCGGTCGCTTCGACAGCGCCAACGGCTTCACGGCCCTCCTGCACGACTGCGACATCCGCGACCTGCCGGACGCGGCCGCGCGCGAGCAGCACATCCGCGAATCGGCGACCTACGGCATCGACGTGAAGGAGCGCGACGTGCAGGTCGATGCGCTCGGCGTCACGCGCGTACGGCTTTTGCGCGACATTCCCAAGCTCTAGGGCGCAGATGAAGTCCACGCGCGTGTTGTGGGCGCTCGCCGCCCTGACGCTGTGGACACTCGCCGTGCGCCTGTACGGCGTCGACTTCGGCGTGCCGTGCCTCAAGGAGGCCGACACGTTCATCGCCGACCACGTGCGCATGTTGCGCGAGGGCAAGGAGGGCGACGAGCTCTTCGATCGTGCGCTCAGCGCCTGCCAGTATCCGTCGCTGCTCGCGACGCTCGCGGAGCCGCTCTCCGACGCGACACTGGAGCCGCCGCCGGAGCCTGCGACGCTGCAGGAGCACCTCGCGGCCGCCGCGCGCGTGTGGGTCGACCTGCGCACGCTGGTGGCGGTGCTGTCCGTGCTCGTCGTGCCCGGCACGTTCCTGATCGCGCGTCGGTTCGCGAGTGAGCGCTGGGCGCTGTTCGCGGCCGCGCTCGTGTCGTTCAGCCTGCTGCACGTGATGTTCTCGCAGGAAGCGCGCGCGCACGGCGCCGTCGTCGGATTCTCGGCTTGCGCGGTCGCGTGTGCGCTGTGGATGCGCAGGAGCGGGAGCACGCTCGCCTACGTCGCGACGGCGATTTTCGCCGCGCTCGCGATCGGCACGCTGCACAACGGCCTCGCCGTGCTCGCGCCGATCGGGGTCGCGCAGCTCGCGCGCCGCGACCGTCGCTGGTGGGACCCGCGCCTGCTGGTCGTGCTCGCGCTCGCCGCCGCGTCGTTCCGAGCGTTCTACTGGTACTACTTCGACGAGGCCGCGCAGAAGGCGATGGCCGGCGACGACGCGACGCAGAGCGTGCTGCGAGACCTGCCCTTCGACGGCACGGGCTTCCTGCGGCTCGCGCGCACGATCTGGTACTACGAGCCGGCGCTCACGCTGCTCGTCGCGGTCGCCTGCGGAGCGTGGCTTGCACGCAAGCGCTTGCCGAGCGGCGAGGCAAACGTCGAGACCGGCGACGCGCTGGTGGTGCTCTCCTACGTCGTGCCCTACCTGCTGCTCGCGGGCCTCTTCAACCAGACGTACGAGCGATTCCTGCTCTCGCTGCTGCCGTTCCTCGCGACCTTCGCCGCCTGGTCGCTCGAGCGCCTGTCGCTGCGCGCGCGCGCCGTCGCGCCTGCGGCGCTCCTGCTGCTCGCGCTGCCGCTCGCGGCCTCGACCAAGCTCGCGTGGATGCGCGGGCAGGGCTCGACACTCGACGACGCAGCGCAGTGGATCACCGAACACGCGCCCCAACCCGAAGCGACGCCGTTCTTCGTGCTGCCGCCGCTCGACTTCCCGCTGATGCGCACGACGGAGAGCCTGCGCTACCCCGAGGGCCGCGCCGCCTTCTTCAGCCCGTGGTCGCGCTACCAGAACAAGCTGGCCGACGAACGTCGCGTCGCGCCGCTCCATCGGCTGTACTGGATCTCGGGCAAGCCGGAGTTTGGCCTCCTCGAGAGCGACGAGGAAGCCGACGCGTTCGTGCGCTCGCACGGACCGGGGTACTACGTGTCCTACGGCATCGCGGTCCAGCAGAGCCCCGAGCGCGCGAAGATCGTCGCTTCGATGCGCCGCGTCGGCACGCGCGTCGCGCGCTTCTCGCCCGACGGCGACCCGGAGTTCACCGAGCACCAGCTCTGGGATCAGGACGTCGAAGCCGACGGCTGGCCGCACGTCACGTGGCGCGTGCTGCGCGCACGCACGGTCGGGCCGGTGATCGAGGTGTTCGAGCTGCGTTGACGCGGGTTCGATTCGCTCGCCCACGCCTGAATCCCGCGCGCGCCCGCCGCCCCGGCGCCCATCGGCCGTTGCAGGCCTATACTCCAGCGGCTCCAACCCTTGGGAGAACCCCCATGAACGCCCGCATCCGACCTTCGTTCGCTCTCGTGGTGCTGCTCGCGCTGCTGTCCGCCTTCGTCGGCCTCGCGGCCCTGCAGGCGCGCCCGAAGATCCCGCCGCCGACGTTCGAGCGCGAGACCGAGGCCGACGCCACCGGCCAGAAGCAGTGGAAGAAGTTCGACGTCGACTGCCCCGAGTGCAAGGGCTCGAAGATGGGCACGTGCCTGCACTGCGACAAGAGCGAGGTCACGATCTGCAACGAGTGCAACCTGACCAAGCGCGCGCCCTGCCGCGTGTGCACGGGCAAGGGCAAGCTCGCCGATCCGCTGGTCGAGCTCAACTGCGCCTACTGCTGGGGCAGCTCGTGGACGCTGTGCGGCATGTGCAACTCGTTCGGGTTCATGAACATCGACTCGAACAAGGTCAAGTGCGCCGCGTGCAAGGAAAAGGGCCTGCTCAAGTGCCTCGCCTGCAACGGCACGCGCCGCGTCGAGACGATGAAGTTCGGCAAGAAGCCGGTCGGCGAGGCGGGCGTGAAGGAACTCAAGGCGGGCCTCGAGAAGCTCAAGGCGGTGATGGCCGAGCTCGAGAAGTGGGAGCCCGACCCGAACCCGTCGAAGAGCGCCAAGAGCCTCGAGAAGCTGCTCAGCCCGCTGGCGAAGGACCTCAAGGTGATCGAGCCCGCGCTCGCGGGCCTCGAGGAAGTCATCAAGGGCATCAAGATCAACGGCGCGAGCCTCTCGGGCTACGAGGACCGCCTCATCCACCAGTACCTGCTGTTCAAGGACCGCACGGTGTTCCTGCTGCAGCATCAGATGCGCGCCGCCGAGCAGTCGCTCGCCCGCGCCGAAGCCAACGAAACGAAGTGAACGACCGTTCTCCACGCACGATGACGTCCCCCATTCGCCTGTCGCGGTGCCTCGCGCCGCTCGCCGTCTCCTTCCTCTCCCTCACGCTCACCGCGCAGGAGTCGCTCGCGGGCCAGGTCGACTCCGCGGCGAAGGCGCTGGCGCACGTTTCCGTGCTGTTCCGCGCGCGCAACGACGTCGTGCGCGTCGAGCGGCCCTCCTCGGGGTTCGTGATCTCGGCCGACGGCCTGCTCGTCACGAACGAGCACCTGGTCGACGAGATTCCCGTCGGTGGCGGTGCTCCGGGTGCGGAGTACTGGCTGCAGGTCACGCTCTCCGACGGCCGGCCGCGGAGCGCGACGCTGCTCGCGCGCGACGAGCGGCTCGACCTCGCGCTGCTGAAGGTCGAGCTCGCGGCGAACGAGCTGCTCTCCGCGCTCGAGCTCGGTCCCGATGCGACGCCG
>JABWBL010000105.1 GCA_013360535.1 Planctomycetaceae bacterium | reverse complement strand
TCGCGCAAGGCCCCGGCGGGGAGCGCCCGATCAAGGAGCTGGAGCGTCGGCGGCGCGCGGTGCGCGCCCTCCCGACCCAACCCCGATGAGCCACCAAGACCGATCGTTGTTCGATATCGCGCGGGCCTCGCTCGACCCGGAGGCGCAGCGTGCGCTCGCCTGGGAGGGCACGCTGGCGGAGTACCTCACGCTCGTGGAGGAACGGCCGCAGCTCGCTCGCAACGCCTTCCAGCGCCTGAGCGACATGCTCGAGTCCCACGGCTCGCGGCCGTCGAGCGAACGCGGCGCGCGGCGGCGCTGGAAGCTGTTCGACGATCCGTTCGGGCATGGACGCGACGCGGTGTTCGGGCTCGACGGTCCACTCGATGAGCTCGTGTCGACGTTGCGCGCGGCCGCGCGTGGGCTCGGGCCGGAGCGGCGCGTGATCCTGCTGCACGGACCGGTGGGCTCCGCGAAGAGCACGATCGTTCGCCTGCTGAAACGCGGCCTCGAGCTGTACTCGCGCACCGAGGAAGGGGCGCTGTACACGTTCCGCTGGGAGGTCGACGGCCAGTCGATTCCGTCGGCGATGCATCAGGACCCGTTGCTGCTCCTGCCGCACGCGGCGCGTGCGCAAGTCGAGGCGCGGCTCAACGCCAGACGGCGGCGCGGGCCGGCGATTCGTATCGTTGGCGAGCTCGATCCCGCGAGCCGCTGGTGGTATGCGGAGCTGATCGAACGCCACGGCGGCGACTGGGCGCAAGCGATGGAGCACGTGCGCGTGCAGCGTTTCGTGATCAGCGAAGAGGACCGCGTCGGCATCGGCACCTTCCAGCCCAAGGACGAGAAGAACCAGGACTCGACGGAGCTCACGGGCGACATCGACTACCGGCGCATCGCGGAATTCGGCTCGGATTCCGACCCGCGCGCCTTCAACTTCGATGGCGAGCTGTGTGTCGCCAACCGCGGGCTCGCGGAGTTCATCGAGGTGCTCAAGCTCGACGTCGCGTTCCTCTACGACCTGCTCGGCGCGACGCAGGAGCACGCGATCAAGCCGAAGAAGTTCGCGCTGACGTCGATCGACGAGGTGATCCTCGGGCACACCAACGAGCCGGAGTACAAGAAACTCGCGACGAACGAGCTGATGGAGGCCTTCCGCGACCGCACGATCAAGATCGACGTGCCGTACAACCTCGCGCTGTCCGACGAGGTCCAGATCTATCGGCGCCAGTTCTCGCCCGAGCGCTTGCCCGGGCGCAGCGTCGCGCCGCACACGCTCGAGATGGCGGCCCTTTGGGCGGTGCTCACGCGCCTCGAGGAACCGACGAATTCGAGTCTCGGGATCGTGCAGAAGGCGCGGCTCTACGACGGGCAGGCCGTGCAGGGGTTCGGGCCCGAGCACGTGAACGAGCTGCGCAAGGCCGCGCCGCGCGAAGGGTTGTTCGGAATCTCCCCGCGTTACGTGCAGGACCGCATCGCGGCGGCGCTCGTCAGCGAGCGGCCGACAGTGACGGCTTTCGACGTGCTCGACAGCCTCGAGGCAGGGCTCACGCACCACAGCCTCGTTTCGAACGAGGAGATGCGCCGGCGTTGCGTGCAACTCGCGGCGACGGTGCGCGAGGAGTACGAGGAGCTCCTGAAGGGCGAAGTGCGCGCGGCGATCGGTTCGGATCGTGAGGAACTCGAGCGGCTGTGCGCGAAGTACGTCGAGAACGTGCGCGCCTACACGACGCGCGAGAGCGTGCTCGAGCCTTCGGGAAGGCCCGTGCCGCCCGACGAGCGCCTGATGCGCGCGATCGAGGACAAGCTGGCCGTGCCCGAGGCGCGCAAGGACGATTTCCGCGCGGAATTGCTGGCTTTTGTCGCGCAGGCGCACCGCGAGGGGCGCACGTTCGAGTGGCGCGAGAACAAGCGGCTCGTCGCGGCGCTCGAGGAGAAACTGTTCGAGGACCGGCGCGATTCGATCCAGCTGACGAGCGAGCTCTCGAGCGTCGTCGACCCCGACACGCGCGCGAAGATCGACGTGCTGCGCGATCGGCTCATGCGCCTGTACGGGTACGACCAGATCGCGGCCGACGAGGTGCTCGCGCACGTCGCGGGCCTGTTCGCACGTGGGGCGCCGGTGGAAGCCGCGAAGGAGGCGGCCTAGGCCGTGTTCCGGATCGAGGCGGATCGCGAGCGCTTTCGCGAGATCGTCCGCGGTCGCATCCGCAGCGACCTGCGGCGCTACTTGTCGACGCCGGAGCTGCTCGCGAAGCACGCGGGCAAGACGGTGAGCGTGCCGCTGCCGCAGATCGAACTTCCGCACTTCGAGTTCGCGAACGAGGACGATGACGGCGTCGGGCAAGGGCAAGGCGCGCGAGGCGACGCCCTGTCCGAAGGGGGCGAGGGCGAGCCGGGCGAAGGCGCGGCGGGCAACGCAAACGCCGAACACGCCGTCGAAGTCGAGGTCGAGCTCGAGGAACTGGCGGAAATGCTCGGGCGAGAGCTCGGATTGCCGCACGTCGAGCCGCGCGGCCGACGCGAGATCGAGAGCGACGCGGGCCGCTACAACGGAGTGCGCTCGTCCGGTCCCGACTCGTTGCGCCACTTCCGGCGCACCTTTCGCAGCGCCCTGCGCCGCACGATCGCGTCGGGGCAGTGGGATCCCGAACATCCGCGTGTCGTCCCGCAGCGCGAGGACTTCCGCTTCAAGAGCCGCCGTCCGGCTCCCGTGCCCGACAGCTCGGCCGTGGTCTTTCACATGATGGATGTGTCCGGTTCGATGGGGCGCGAGCAGAAGGAGATCGTGCGCATCGAGGCGTTCTGGATCGACACGTGGCTGCGCAGCCAGTACCGCAACCTCGAGGTCGTCTATCTCGTGCATGACGCGACCGCGAAGCAGGTCGACCACGACACGTTCTTCCACCTGCGCGAGTCCGGCGGCACGCGCATCAGCTCGGCCTACGAGCTGTGCCTCGACCTGATCCGCTCGCGCTATCCCGCCGACGAGTGGAACATCTACCCGTTCCATTATTCCGATGGCGACAACTGGTCCGCGCGCGACACCGAACGTTGCGTCTCGCTGTTGCGCGACGAGCTGCTCCCGCGCGTGAACCAGTTCTGCTACGGGCAGGTGCGTTCGGCCTACGGCTCGGGCCAGTTCAAGAAGGACCTCGACCACGCGTTCCTCGGCGACGATCGGGTGGTCACGACGAACGTCGCCGAGCGCGACGAGATCGCCGACACGTTGCGCGCTTTCCTCGGAGCGGGGCGGTAGTGGCGATGGATGGCGCACGACGGTCGCAGTCGAGCCTGCCGCCGAACTTGCGGCGCTGGGCAGCGGAAATCGAGCGTGACGCGCGCTCGCGCGGGCTCGACTTCTTTGCGCTCGACTTCCGCTGGCTCGACGCCGCGGACGTCAACGGGCTCGCCGCCTACGGTGGTTTCCCCGTGCGCGCGCCGTCGTGGCGTTTCGGCATGGAGTACGAGCGCCTGTCGAAGACGCATGCGTGGGGCCTGTCGCGCATCTACGAGCTCGTGATCAACACCGACCCGGTGGTCGCGTACCTGGTGCGCTCGAACTCGGAGAGCGAGCAGAAGCTCGTGATGGCGCATGTCTGCGGGCACGCCGACTTCTTCCGTCACAACGCTTGGTTCGCGTCGACCGATCGCGGGATGCTCGACACGCTGGCGCAGCATGCGGTGCGAGTTCGCCGCGAGATCGAGCGGCACGGCATCGAACGTGTCGAGCGCTTCCTCGACCTGTGCCTGAGTCTCGACACGCTCGTCGATCCTTACGACGAGCTGCGCCGCAGCCTGCGCAAGTCCGCCGCGGGCGGCGCCATCACGGCTCCGACCTACGACGTGCTCGGATTCCTCGCGGAGAATGCGCCGCTGGAGGACTGGGAGCGCGAGCTCATCGCTCAAGTTCGCGCCGAGGCGCGTTACTTCCTGCCGCAGCGGCTCACGCGCATCATGAACGAAGGCTGGGCCTCCTTCTGGCACTCGCGCATCCTCACGGGAGGTGTGCTCGACTCCTCGGAGATCGTGGACTTCGCCGACTGCCACAGTGGCGCGACCCAGCAGGCTCCGGGTCGGCTCAATCCCTACAAGCTCGGCATCGAGCTCTGGCGCCATGCGGAAGCGCGCGGCGAGGATCTCTTCAAGCTGCGGCGCGCGCACAATGACGCGTCCTTCGTCGACCTGCTGCTCGACGACGAGTTCGTCGCGCACCACGCGCTGTTCGTGCACCAGAAGAACGCGCGCACCGGCAAGCAAGAGATCGCCGACCGCAGTGCGGCGAAGGTGCGCGAGCGCCTGCTTACGCAACTTGCGTGGGGCGGCCTGCCGCGCATCGAGCTCAGTGGCGTCGGCGATGGGCGCGCGCTCGAGCTCGTCCATCGCCACGACGGCCGCGACCTCGATTTGCAGAAGGCGAGCGACACGCTGCAGCGGGTTGCGACGCTCTGGAAGCGACCGGTGCGGCTCGCTACTCGCCTCGAGGGTGTCGCGAAGCGGCTGGTGTGGTCGGAAGGCACGTTCGAGAGCGTGGACGTGACCGAGTCCGCGCCGGATCCGGCGTGACGCGCTGCCGCACCGCGTGGTAGAGAGGCGCGCATGAAACGCGCTGCCATTCTGCTGCTTTCGCTCGCCTGCGGTTGTGCGACCCCGGGAACGAACGAGGTCGCGAACCCTGCGAACGTCACGGTCACGCTCGTCGAGCACTTGCCGACAGTGCGCGCGAACCGCTGGTACGGTGGTCATCGCGCGCCGCTCGAGGTGCAGCCGCTCTCGAAACTGCCGCTCGGTGCTGTCGAGGCGCGCGGTTGGCTGCGGGAGCAGCTCGAGCTGCAGATGGAGGGGTTTCACGGCCATCTGGGCGAGATTTCGCCCTTCCTGCGCAAGCCGGGCAACGCGTGGCTGAGCCCGACGGGCGAAGGCGACCACGGGTGGGAGGAAGTGCCGTACTGGCTCAAGGGTTTCGGCGACTGCGCCTACTTGCTCGGCGACGAGGTCGCGATCGCGGAAGCGCGCATCTGGATCGAAGCCGCGCTCGCGAGCCAGCGTCCCGACGGCTTCTTCGGCCCACGCGGCAACGGCGCGAAGTCGACGGTGTCTTCGACCGACGGTGAGTGGGACCTGTGGCCCAACATGCCGATGATGGACGCGCTGCGCAGCTGGCACGAGCACTCCGGCGACCCGCGGGTGCTCGAGTTGCTCGCACGCTACTTCCGTTGGCAGCTCACGCTGACCGACGCGCAGTTCGTTCCGCCTTACTGGCAGCACCTGCGTGCCTGCGACAACTTGTGGAGCGTTTGGTGGCTGCACGACCGCACGACGGACGAGGCCCTGCGCGCCGACCTGTACAAGCTCGCCGAGAAGATCCAGCGCTGCGCCGCGCGCTGGGAAGACGGCGTGATCGACTGGCACAACGTCAACGTGCTCGAGGGCTTCGGCGGGCCGACGTGGTACGCGAGCTACTCGCACGACGAACGCCAGCGCAGCGCCGCCGAGCGCAACTTTCGCGAATTCCGCGAGAAATATGGCCAGGTTCCCGGCGGACTGTTCGGCGCCGATGAAGTCGCGCGACCCGGCGCGACCGATCCGCGCCAAGCCGTCGAGACCTGCGGCATGGTCGAGTTCCTGTTCTCCTGCGAGCGGCTCCTGCTCGTCACCGGCGATCCTGTGTGGGCCGACCGGCTAGAGGACGTCGCGTTCAACAGCTTGCCGGGTGCGCAGACGCCGGACCTGAAGGCGCTGCGGTATCTGAGCGCGCCGAACATGGCCGTCTCCGATCGCCGCTCGCACAACCCCGGCATCATGAACTCGGGTCCCATGTTCTGCTTCGATCCGAACGATCACCGCTGCTGCCAGCACAACGTCGGCCATGGCTGGCCGTACCTCGCGCAGCACCTGTGGATGGCGACGGCGGACGATGGCCTCGCGCTGATGGTGCCGCTCGCGAGCCGCGTGAAGGCGAAAGTGGGGGAGCAAGGCCGCGAAGTCGAATTCGAGTGCTCGAGCGACTATCCGTTCCGCACGGAGGTCGCCGTGCGTGTCGTGCGCGCGAACGGCGAGCGTTTCCCGCTCGTGCTGCGGCTTCCGGGTTGGGCCTGTGGCGGCACGGTGATGCTCAACGGCCACGAAGTTCCCGCGGAGGTCGTCGCCGGCCGTTACTTGCGTCTCGAACGCGAGTGGAACCCCGGCGATGTGCTCGACGTGAACCTGCGCACCGAACTGGAACTGGTGCGTTGGGACGACAACAAGGGCGCGGTGAGCGTGCAGCGTGGACCGCTGACCTACGCGCTCGGCATTCCCGAACGCGTCGAACGCTCGGGTGGCACGGACGCTTGGCCGGCCTTCGAGTACTTTCCCGCCGCGCCGTGGAACTACGCGCTCGAGCTCGGCGACAGCTCGCCGGTCGTGCGCGAAACCCACGGAGAAATCAGCGATCTGCGCGAGGTGTGGACGCTCGAGCACGTGCCCTCACGTCTCGTCGTGCGCGCTCGCAAGGCGCCGGGCTGGAAGCTCGACGAGCACGGCCTCGTCGCGCGCCTCGTGCCGAGCCCCGTCGTCGCGGACGCGCAGGTCGAAGAGGTCGAGCTTGTCCCGATGGGCGCCGCACGGCTGCGCATCAGCGCCTTCCCGGTCGCTGGGGCCGGTTCCTCAGGACTGGACTGGCCGATGCCGCCCGCCTCGCCGCATCCCGACTGGAAGGTCACGGCCTCGCACTGCTTCGGCTCCGACACTCCGCTCGCCTGCCTCGATGGTGCGGTGCCCCTGACCTCCAACGACTCCACGATCGCGCGCCACACCTGGTGGCCCGAGAAGGGCAACGAGCAGTGGGTGCAGTACGACTTCCCTGCTCCGCTCCTCGTCGAGGAGTGTGAAGTCTACTGGTTCGACGACACGCCCGGCGGCGGCTGCGCCGTTCCGCGCGACTGGCGCATCGAAGCCCTCGACGAATCCGGCGTTTGGCGCACGGTCGAGCCCTTCATCAAGGACGAGCCTGCGCGCGACCGTTGGTGCTCGCTGTCGTTCTCCGCTCCTCTCATGAGCACTCGGTCCCTGCGCCTCGTCGCGTTGCTCGCCCCTGACCGCTCCGCCGGCGTGCTCGAGTGGCGAGTGCAGCTCGCGGACTAGCTTTCAGGCTCGAAACGTCCGAGGTCAGCGCGCTGAAGGAACGCCGGCGCGTTCGAGGATCTTCTCCATCAGGCACCAGTGCGTGACGGAGGATTGCAGCAGGTTGGCGCCGACGAAGGCAGTGAAGAGGAACCACCACGGGCTGACCCAGTGGCCGAGCGCGAGGGAGACGAGGACGAAAGTTCCGGCGATCGCGCGGATCAGGTAGTGCATCTGCATGGCGAGGGGCTCCGCTGCATCCTCGGTTGGCCACGCGACGGTTCGCTACGAACTAGGGCCGAGAATCCGCGGAGAAACGGCGCTCGAAGTCTCGGCGGCGAAACTGCGCCCGTCGGCCCATGGGGAGGCGGCGCCGGATCTGGTCGACTCCAACGAGCAGCATGGCCGACACTTCGAGCGAGGCGCAGGGCGCGAGGCAGTTCCAGGAACTGCTGCCGGCGGAGGTCCGCCGGGAGCTTGATACGAGCCGGGATTCGGCCTGCGGCTTGTGGCCGGACCTCTCGATCGCGTGGGTCAACCGTGCGTGGCAACGGTTTGGCGAGTCGAACGGCGCGGGCCGACGTGGCGTGTGGGGCGTCGGTCGATCGTTCCTCGACGGCGTCGGGACTCCGCTGCGCGAGTACTACCGCTCGCACCTGCTGGACGTGCTCGAGAGCGGGCACCCTTGGCAGAGCGAGTACGAGTGCTCGAGCCCCAGCCTCTTCCGCCTGTTCCGGATGAACGTCGAGAGCGTCGGAGATGCGCGGGCCCTGCTCGTGCGCCACCAGCGTGTCCTGCAGCGACCGCACGACCTCTCCTGCGTGCGTCCGCAGCCCGCGGACGCGCGCACGTACGTCGACGAACACGGCCTGATCGCGCAGTGCGTGCACTGCCGGCGCGTGCGCCGAGCAGGGCGGGCGGAGCACTGGGATTGGGTGCCGTTGTGGGTCGAGGCCGTGCCCGACCATGCGAGTGGCAGCCTGTGCCCGCAGTGCCTCGCGACGCGCTACCCCGACCTCGTGCGCTCGGCCTGAACCCGCGCGTCACATGAAGTTGCGCGTGTGGAGGCCGCTCAGGCCCGCGGCGTCGTCGGCGGAGAAGCCGAGCTTGCGCAGGCGCATGCGGCGGCCCGCATCCATCTGCGCCACGAGATCGACCACGGCCGCGTGACCGCGCGCGATCGCAGCGGGCTCAAAACTGCCCGCCGCGAGCAGCACGAGCGCGTCGAAGACCTCCTCGTTGAGCCCGGCGGTGCCGCGCAGCACATCGTGGCGCTCGCGCACGGCAGACGCGAGGCGCGCGAGCAGCGTGGGCTCGTGCCGGACGCGTTCGGCCAGATGGCCCATCGCGAACGCGACGTGCCGGGCCTCGTCCGCAGCCACGAGACGCATGAGCTCGGCTGTGCAGCGGTCCGGTGCGTGCTCACGCAGGAACGTGAGCAGGTGGACGAACGTGCCTTCGCCGAGCACGCCGAGCAGCAGCGCCGCACGGTCGAAGTCCGGCTCTTCGACGAGCGTGCGCAACGACGCCTGCCCGCCGGTCGTCGAGAGCCCGAGTTCCGTGCGCCGCAGCGCCGCGCGGCGCGCGAAGACCTCGATATGGCGCGCTTCGTCGGCAGCTTGGAGCGCGAGCAGCTGCAGCACCTCGCGGAACTGCGGATGCACTTGCGTCGCGAAGCGCGCGGGCACGAGCAGCGCCGCTGTCTCGTTCTCGATCAGGTACGTGAGCACCGTGACGAGCGCGTCCTCGACCTCGTCGGGATGTTCGAGCGCGACGTCCCAGGGAATCGCACTGCCCGGATCCCACTGCGCCGCCGCCGCGGCGCGGTACAGCTCCGGTGCGCTCGCGAACCAGGCTTCGTCGGCGGTCGCGAGCCGGAACGAGAACGGAGCGCCGCCCGCTTCGACGAGCGCGCCGCGCGCGGCGAGTCCCCAACGTT
>JABWBL010000104.1 GCA_013360535.1 Planctomycetaceae bacterium | reverse complement strand
CTCGCGCTGAACGGCGCGGAGAAGACCGTCGACGCCTGGGACGAGCGCTGGGTGAAGGAGCTCGACGACGCGCAGGCGCTGCTCGAGGCGGGGCACTCCGCGACGGCGCTCGCGCTGCTCGAGCGGCTCGACCGCGATTGCCCGGCGACCTTCGTGAAGCACAGGCAGGACCGCGAGCGCGAGCGGCTGCTCGCGCTGCTCGGCACGGCCCTGCAGCAGGAAGGCAAGAAGCGGCGCACGCTCGAGACGTTCCAGCGCGCGGTCGCGTTCGATCCGAAGAACTTCGCGAACCACTTCCGGCTCGCGCAGGCGGCGCGCGAGCTCGGCGAGAGCGACGTCGCGAAGGCCGGGTACGAGGCCGTGCTCGCGATCCATCCGACGCACGCGCCGTCGGCGGCGGCGCTCGCGGACATGGCCTTCGACGCGGGCAACTACGCGCCGGTGGTCGACGTTTTCGAGCGCTACATCGGCGCCTGGCAGCTCGAGACGGTGCACCTGAGCCTCGGCGAGACGCGAGTGGCGCTCGACCTGGTCGTCGACGGGCTCGCGCACGAGCTCGAAGTGCCGGCGAGCGTCGCGGAGGGCTGGAAGGGTGTCGTGCGGCTCGACACGCACGGGTACAGCGCGCGGCTGGAGCGCATCGAGCTGTGTCCGCCGCTGCGGGCGGGCGAAGCGGGACGGCGGGAAGCGCTCGTGCTCACGCCCGGCGAGGAATGGCTCGCGCTCGGCGGCACGTTCGACGAGCGGTACGAGTTGTCCGCCACCGAGCGCGGCGCGGCGATCGTCTCGCCCGAGGTCACGGTGCCGCAGGGCGCTTCGCTCGTGCGCGTGCGGCTCGCGCTGTTCCGCTCGATCCCCGGAGAATTCTGGTTCGAGGCCGAGAAGGCGTACTTCAACAAGCTCAAGGTGCCGCGTTGGCGCGAGCTGCTCCCGCGCATCCGCCGCGGCGGCGCGCCCGAGGCCGGAACGGTGTTCGAGGATTGATGCGATGAGCCCTCGAGCCCGCAAGATCGAACGTGCCGTCGCCGCGCTGCTCGTCGCGCTCGTGCTCTGGTACTACCTGAGCGAGCGCACGCCGGAGATCTTCCTCTTCACGTGGTGCAAGTCGTGGTCGGCGCAGATCCTCGTCGTCGGCGCCGTCGGGACCGCGCTCGTCCTGTCCTACTCGCGCGAGCTCGCGCGCTCGCTCGAGCTGCTGCGGCGGGTCGTGGTAGTCGGCGCCGCGAGCCTCGTGCTCGCGCTGGTCGGAATCGAAGCCGCGCTGCGCCTGTCGGACCAACCGCGCTTCGAGGAACGCGACAATTCCGGCCGCCACGCGCCCGATCCGGACGTCGGCCACGTGTACGTCGCGAACCACACCCAGGTGCTGCAGACGCGCGAGTTCTCGGTCGAGTGGAAGAGCAACGCGCAGGGCGTGCGCGGCGAGCGCGACTTCGGGCCCAAGGCGCCGGGCGTCACGCGCATCCTCTGCGTCGGCGATTCGTTCACGGCCTGCGACCAGGTGCCCTACGAGCAGAGCTGGCCCGCGGTGCTCGAGAAGGAGCTCAACACGAAGCTCGCGGACGCCCGGAGCGAGCGCAAGGTCGAGGTCGTCAACTGCGGCTTCCCGGGCTTCTCGACGGCCAACGAGGCCGCGTGGATCGCGAAGTTCGCCGCCGCCTTCGAGCCCGACATCGTGCTCGTGGCGACCACGCCCAACGACCTGTCCGAGAATCCGTTCCCGCTGCAGTACGCGGTGCGCGACGGTGCGCTCGTCAGCGCCACGGCGACCGAGTCGGATCTCGAGCGCATCCACCATCGCCGCCACTGGTGGTGCCTGCCCGGCGTGGTCGAGCGCAGCAAGCTCGCGCAGCGTTTCGACGCGTCGCAGCGGTTGCGGGCGCTGCTCGGCCGCGCACCGTTCCACCACGTCGAGGCCTACCAGGCGACGCTGAGCGAGAAGACCGTGCGGCTGTACGAGCTCGCCGACAAGTCGATGCTCGCGGCCGCGGAAGCGACGGAGAAGCTCGGCGCACGCTTCGGCATCGTCGTGATCCCCTACCGCACGCAGCTCGTTCCGCTCGCGGGCGGGCTCGACGGCGACGCCTACGGGCGCCACTGGCTCGAATTCGCGACCGAGAACGGCATCACGCCCTTCGTCGACAACCGTGCGGCTTTCATCGCGCACGGCGACATCGGCTCGCTGTATTGGGTCGAGGACAACCACTGCACGGCCGAAGGGTACGCGCTCGTCGCGCGCACGACGGCCGAGGCGCTGTGGGAGCTGCGCACGCAGCTGGGGTGGACGCCGTGAGCACCCCGTTCTGGCGCAAGCTCACGCTCAAGAGCGTGCTGTTCTTCACGCTGCCGCCGATGGCGCTCGGCACCGCGCTGTTCCTGTCGTCGGTGGCGGACTACCGCCGCGCGCGCCAGTACGACGACTGGTGGTCCGCGCAGACCAGCGTGCGCAAGTTCGGCTTCAACCGCCTGCGCACGGCGCTCGACACCTACGCGCTCACGAAGATCGAGTCGCGCATGGATCCCGAGCGCGACGACGTGCCGCTCCTGCGCCTGTACGTCGATCGCCGCGAGTTCGACCGGATCGACGGCGACGTCGGCGGCACCTGGGGCGAGTGGGTCGAGGTGCAGATCGACGACCATGGCGAGCTCGTCGACGCCGAAGTGCGCTTCCGCGGCGACGGCAGCGCGCACTGGACCACCGAGAAGAAGTCGTTCACGCTCAAGACCAAGTCGGGCTCGCTCTACAAGGGCTTCCGCACGATGGCCTTCAGCGTGAAGGACGTGCTGCCGCAGTACCTCGCCGCGAGCCTCGCCAAGGACTTCGGCTTGCTCGCGCCCGAGCAGCAGGTCGTGCCGGTGTTCCTGAACGACCGCTTCTACGGCCTGCACCGCTTCGTCGAGCCGATCGACGAGAGCTTCCTGCGCCGCAACCTGCGCATGCCGGGCAACGTGTTCCGCGCCGACACGGCCGAACGCGGCGACTACTTCAAGGACCTGCCGCGCGAGGTGTTCCGCAACCCGTACATCTGGGACCGCGCCGCGAACAACGACCGGCCCGGTGCCTTCGGCACGAAATTGCTCGGCGATTTCCTCGCCGACCTCAACGACCCGTCGCCGGCCGCGCGCGAGCGCCTCGACGGCTGGCTCGACGAGGACGAGCTCTCGCGCATGCTCGCGTACCTGCTCGTCGTCGGCGACCCGTACCACATGAGCGGCGTGCACAACCAGTTCTGGTACGAGGACCCGGTGTCGGGCACGTTGCACCCGATCACGTGGGACGTGCGCCTGCTCGACCTCGAGAAGCCGCCGCGGGGCTCGAACATCAACCGTTTCTGGCGGATCGCGCTCGAGGACCCCCGCATCTGGTCCGGCACGATGAAGGTGCTCGCGGAGAAGCTGAAGGACGACACGCTCCTCAAGGAGGCGGAAGCGCGGCTCGCGCTCGTGCAGGAGCGTTACGCCGACGCCATCGAGTACGACCAGCGCCGCAGCGGCGTGATTCCGCCCATCGGCAGCGCGCAGGAAGCGCTCGCGACGCTGCGCAAGAACATCGAGACGCTGCGCGGCTGGTTCTCGGACACGAAGGTGAGCTATTGGGCAGGTGAATCCACGGACGAGAACCTGTGGACGATCGATGTCGTCGTCGAAGGACATGCGCCGGCCGAGCTCACGCACTTCACTTGCAGTCCCAGTGAAGACGCCCAACCGTTCATCGATCGCTTCTGTCTCGACAGCAACGGCAACGGCGTGCTCGACGACGACGATCGGTACCTCGGATACGGGAACATGTTCGACTGGCCAGGCGGCAACTTCCCCGAGCAGGTGCTGCTGAGCCCGATTCCTGCCGGAACCGGAAGCGCGCTGGAGCCATCACCCACGCACGTTCGGCTCTTCTGGGATCCGTCGCTGACGAAGGGGAACATCGCGGACGTGACTCTCCACTTCCGCAATCCTCTCACGGGGCAAAGGCTCGAGGCCACAGGGCTGTCCCCGCTCTCGGGCTTGCCGGAGCGACATTTCCGCGAACGCCCGAGGCCCGACCAGCGGGCGGGAGCCCAGCTTTCGAAGCCCGTCTCGACGCGCGTGCTTGCCGGAACGGAGCATCTCACCGAGGACCTGCTGATCGACGAGTACAGCGAACTCCGGATCTTCGCCGGCACGACGATCAAGCTCGATCCGGACGTGTCGATCGAGTGCCGCGGCAAGCTGGAAGCGCTCGGTACGGCCGAGAAACCCATCACGATCGAGCGCGCGAATCCCGAGCTGCCCTGGGGCGTGTTCGCGCTGCAAGGGCCGGGTGCGGACGGCTCGCAGCTCAAACACGTGAAGTTTCTCGGCGGCGGAGCGCGTCAAGTTGGACGCGTCGAGTACAAGGGCTCCGTGTGCGTGCACTACGCGAAGGGCGTCGTGTTCGACCACTGCGAGTTCGCCCACAACCAACGCTGCGACGACCTCATCAACGTGGTCAAGGGCGAGGCCGCGATCACGAACTCGCACTTCCACCACGCCAACGCGGACTCGATCGACTACGACATGTCCGGCGGGCTCGTCGCCTGGAACCTGATCGAGGGTTCCGGCAACGACGGGCTCGACCTGATGACCTGCTGGCCGCGCGTGATCGGCAACCGCATCGTCAACTCGGGCGACAAGGGCATCTCGGTCGGCGAGGACAGCTCGCCGCTCGTGTTCCAGAACCTGATCTCCGGCTGCGTGCGTGGCATCGAGGCCAAGGACCGCTCCGAGCCGTTCGTGTTCCACTCGACGCTCGAGGAAAACCAGCTCGGCGTGTACGCGCACATCAAGAACTGGCGCTACGGAGAGGCCGGCTGGCCGAAGTTCGTGCGCGCGGTCGTCGCGAGCAACGTGCAGGAGTACAAGATCGCCGACGACGCCTGCCGCACGATCGCGGACTCGCGCGTCGCGGGTGCGGACGTGCCCAACGCCGGTGACGTCGAGTGGGCCTACCGCCTGCACGGCGTGCGGAGCGCCTCGGCCGCGCCCGGGCTGCACGACGGCTGGCAACTCACCGAACCCGTGGCGCCACGGTACGAAGGCACGTTCTCCTCGGGTTTCGGCGACACACAGGCCGGCTGGCGCGCGTCGGGTTTCGTGCGGCGCCTGTGCCTGCGCGAGCTCGACCTCGAGGCCACGCTGCGCGCCGGCGTCGGCCGCATCGAGACCACCGTCGACTGGGACCTGTCCAACCAGGACGAGGTGCACGAGCTCGTCGTCGAGCTCTCGAGCGAGGACCTCACCGAGGTGCGCCTCGTCGCCAACGGTGCCGATTTCGGCGCCGCGCAGCTCGTCCAGCTCGCCGGCGACCGCCACGAGTTCCGGTTCGCGACGATGCGCCTGCCCGCGGGCCGTTACACGACCTTTGGTGTCGAGGCCTCGGCCACCAAGAGCGGCTCGAAGGTGCGCCTGCACTCCTGGCGCGTGATTTCGTGGCCGAAGGAGCAGCCGTGATGCTCGCCGCGCTTGCGCAGCAGTTCACGTTCGCCGTGCTCGGCCACACGCGCGGCGGCCCCGACGACGGAATGCTCCCGATGGAGCGCTACGCCGAGATGGTGCGCGAGGTGCGCCGCGCGAGCCCCGACTTCGTCGTGCTCACCGGCGACCTCGTGTACGGAGATTTCCACTCCGAACACGTCGACCGCGCGGCCGTGCTGCGCGACTGGGAAGCCGTCGACGCCGTATTCGCGCAGTTTGGCGTGCCCGTGCACCGCGTGCCCGGCAACCACGACGTGTGGGAAGCGGTGACACGCGACCTGTGGGTCGAGCGTTACGGCGAGCTGCAGAAGAGCTTCGAGCACGACGGCTCGTTGTTCCTGTTGCTCAACTCCTGCTGGACGCCGGCTGCGGGCGACACGTCGCACTGCCCGCCGAAGTTCATCCGCGGCGTGCAGCTAGATCCCGAGCGCCGCGAGTTCGTCACGAATGCACTGGCGGCGCATCCGGAGGCCCGCCACGTGTTCGCGTTCCTCGGCCACATGCTGTGGTGGGAGGACGCCGCCGCGTGGTGGAGCGAGGTGCATCCGCTGCTCGCCAAGGCCCCCACTCGCGCCGTGTTCGCCGGCGACATGGGGCCGTGGAAGTTCAGCCACCTGCGCCGCGACAGCATCGACTACCTGCAGACCGCGTTCGAGTTCACGCCGCCGCCGCTCGAGATGCAACGCAACCGCGAATCGATCCGCATGCTGACCGAGCAGCTCGACACGTGGGCGCTCGTGTCGGTCGACGGCGACGCGGTCCATGTCGACGTCCGCACACTCGGCGGCCTCGAATCGGGCCTGTTTTCGCCGGAAAAGTACCGTTCCGTGCACGAGTTCGACGCGGGCACGTTCGAGCGCAAGCTCTTCAACCGCATGGACAACCCGACGAAGCTCGTCGGTTGGCTGTGGAAGCTGGGGGCCGCCGCAGTTGCCGTCGGAGCCTTGCTCGGCGCCGCCACGCTCTGGATCCTCCGACGCCGCCGATGAGATTCGGGATCGACGCCACCTGCTGGGCCAACGTCCGCGGCTACGGGCGCTTCACGCGCGAGCTGTGTGGCGCGATGGTGCCGCTCGCGCCCGAGCACGAGTTCGTGTTCTTCGCCGACGAGGCCGCCGCGCGCGTGTTCGAGCTCGCCGCCCCGAACGTGCGCCTCGTCACCGTCGCGCAATCGGTCGCACCGACGAAAGCAGCCGCCGCGGACGGAGCTCGCTCGCCGTTCGACATGCTGCGCCTGACGCGCGCGGTCGCGGGCCACAAGCTCGACGCATTCTTCTCTCCGTCGGTCTACACGTACTTCCCGCTGCCGCCGGGGCTGCGCGCGCTCGTCTGCATCCACGACTGCATCGCGGAGCGTTTCCCCGAGCTGACGCTGCCGTCGAAGCGCGCACGGATGTTCTGGAACGCCAAGGTGAAGTTCGCGCTGTGGCAGGCGCGGCTCGTGCTGACCGTGAGCGAGTACTCGGCGCGCGACCTCGAACGTGTGCTGCACGTGCCGACGGACAAGCTGCGCGTGAGCACCGAAGCGCCTGCGCCGGCCTATCGCCCCAGCGACAACGCCGCGGACATCGCCCGCGCCGCCGCAGCCGCCGGATTGCCCGCGGGTGCGCGGTGGTTCACCTACGTCGGCGGCTTCAACCCGCACAAGAACGTCGAGGGCATCGTGCGGGCGCTGCACGCGATTTCCCGCGGGAATGCGAGCGACCCGCACCTCGTGCTGGTCGGTCCGACCTCGACCGACGTCTTCCACGGCGAGCAGGGCCGCATCCGCGCGGCGATCACCGAGCTCGGCCTCGAAGCACGCGTGCACTGGGCCGGTTACGTGCCCGATGAAGAGCTGCGCCACCTGCACTCGGGCGCGCTCGGCCTCCTGATCCCTTCGCAATGCGAGGGTTTTGGCCTGCCCGCCGTCGAAGCCGCGGCCTGCGGCGCTCCCGTGATCGCGACGACGGAAAGCCCGCTGCCCGAGTTGCTCGCGGGGGGCGGCCTGTTCGTCGAACCGGGCAAGCTCGAGCCGCTCGCCACGGCCCTGCGCACGCTCTCCGAGGACGAATCGACTCGAACTCGGCTCGCGAAGGTCGCGCTCGAGCGTGCGCGCGCGATGACCTGGCCCAAGGGAGCCCGTGCCGCGCTCGACGCGCTGGTGGAGTGCGCACGATGAGCCTGCGTGTCGCGCACGTCACGACCTTCTACCCGCCCTACAACTTCGGCGGCGACGGCATCGGCATCCAGCGCCTCGTTCGTGCGCTCGCGCGCCGCGGCATCCACAACACGGTGATCCTCGACACTGACGCTTTCGCGCAGCTTTCGGGCCGGAAGCCCGACGAGCCGCCGCGCGAGGACAACGTCGAGATCGTGCAGCTCTCGAGCGCGAATCCGCGCCTCTCGCTGCTCGCCGTGCAACAGCTCGGGCGGCCCGTCGCGCACGCGAAACGCCTGCGCGAGCTGCTCGGCGACGGGAATTTCGACATCGTCCACTTCCACAACGTCAGCCTGATCGGCGGGCCGGTGGTGTGGAGCTACGGCGACGCGCTCAAGCTCGACTTCGCGCACGAGCACTGGCTCGTGTGCCCCAGCCACGTGCTCTGGCGCCACGGCCGCGAGCTCTGCACAGGCCGCGAATGCCTGCGCTGCCAGCTGAACCATCGGCGCCCACCGCAACTTTGGCGCGCGACCTCGCTGCTCGAACGCCACGGCCGCTCGATCGACGCCTTCGTCGCGATGAGCGAGTTCAGCCGCGCGAAACACCGCGAATTCGGCTTCCCGTTCGAGATGGAAGTGCTCCCCTACTTCCTGCCGCCCGTCGCCGCGAGCGCGGCACCACCGCGGCCTCAAGCGCGCCCGTTCTTCCTGTTCGTCGGCCGCCTCGAACGCATCAAGGGTCTCGACGACGTCATCCCGCTGCTGCGCGAGTTCCCCGGCGCGGATCTGCTCATCGCCGGTGCAGGCGAGCACGAAAGCACGTTGCGCGAGCTCGCGCGCGGCATCGACAACGTGCGTTTCCTCGGCCGCGTGTCGAACGACGAGCTGCGCGCGCTCTACGCGCACTGCGAGGCGCTGGTCGTGCCGTCGATCTGCTTCGAGACCTTCGGCATCATCCTGATCGAGGCCTTCCAGGCCGGAGCGCCGGTGATCGCGCGCCGACTCGGCCCCTTCCCCGAGATCGTCGAAAAGTCCGGCGCTGGCGAGCTGTTCGCGACGCAGGACGAGCTGCGCGCCGCATTGGCCCGTTTCCTCGGCGATTCCCGGCTGCGCGAGCGACTCGGCGCCAACGGCCGGCACGCCTTCGAGGAGCACTGGAGCGAACGCGCCGTGTTGCCGCGCTATTTCGAGCTCGTCTCGCGCGTCGCCCGCCACCGCGGCCGCACGGAGCTCGCCGAGCGCGTCGAGGCCGCTGCGCAAACGCACTCGAGCCGGTAGAGTTCCTCGCCTCCCCCCGTGCTTCGTTCCCTTCCGATCTGGGCTTGTGCCCTCGTCGCCGCCGCCGGCCTGTCCGCAGCGTTCCGGCGCGCGCACTCGACGCCTTCGGCGCGCGACATCGCCGCGC
>JABWBL010000727.1 GCA_013360535.1 Planctomycetaceae bacterium | reverse complement strand
GAGCCGCACGTGCGGTGCGTCTCGATCCACCCCGGCTGGACGCGGACGGCGATGGGCGGCGAGGGCGCCCCCCGGTCCGGAGAGGACACCGCGGCCGCGATGGTGGCCGCCTTCGACCGGCTCGGGCCCGCGCAGAACGGGGCGTTCGTCGACACGTCCCTCACGCCGATCCCTTGGTGAGGGGGATCCCTTGGTGAGGGGGATCCCTTGGTGACGGGAATCCCCGGTCAGGGGCGCCTGTAAGGTCGGCCGAGGGCCCCCGTTCAGAGGGCATGCGTCGCCTGATCCTCCTCCCGCTCGCCCTGTCCTGCCTCACCCTCGCGACCGCCGCCCACGCCAGCGACGACGACGACTACGACGACGAGGACCACAACTCGTCCTCGAGCAAGTCGTACAAGCAGAAGGCCGAGCCGGGCATCGCCCTCGACGTGACGCGCTTCGGGTCGCAGGCGTTCTCCGGCGCGGGGATGACCGGCCTGTCGCTCGCCTTCCACGGCCGGGTGAGCCGCCGCGTCGCCCTCGATCTCGGCCTCGAGCAGGCCTACGGCTCGTTCGAGGGGTACCGCCGGTACGACATCGGCTGGTCGCTGCCGAAGCTGTTCGTCTACCTGAACCCCAAGTCGAAGACGCAGTTCTACGCCACGCTCGGCTTCGACATGCGCGTCGCCCACTACGAGAGCGGCGACAAGGTGGTGCCGGACGCGGTGCCGTGGGGCCACTTCTACCTCGGCACCTCGGCGGGCCTCGGCATCGACCACCGGATGGACAAGTCGACCGCCCTGCGGTTCGAGGTCCGCGGCTACATGCGCGGGCGCACGCAGGGGCAGGGCGACGCCCTCGCCAAGGTGGCGCCGACCTTCGCGCAGGACGTCAAGGGAGACCGCGCTACTAAGAAGCGCTACGCCGCCGGCTTGAGATCTACGTCGCAGCCGAGGTCTCGCAGTCGCCGTACAAGACGCCCGATGGTCTTCGTCTTGTCGTGATGGTCGAAGTGGGTTGCACCGAGGTCGCGGTATTCGACGCCGTTCCTGAGCATGTGGTAGCAGGCCGTCAGAATCGAGGCGGCGACCGCGACGATCGCCTTCTTGGCGCCGCGACGGGACTTGATTCGTAGAAACTGCGCGCGGAGGTACGTGCCCTTTGTTCGCACGGCAGCCCAGGCAGCAGTGACGAGCACGGTCTTCAGCCATGGAGCGCCCTTCTTCAGGCGGGTGGAGCGCCTCTTGCCGGCGCTCTCGTCGTTGCGTGGGCAGAGGCCCGCCCAGGACACGAGGTGCGCGGCACTGGGAAAGCGAGCCATCTCGGTGCCGATCTCGGCGACGACCACGCTCGCTGCGACGTCACTGATCCCAGGGATCGTCGTCAGCAACTTCGCGCTCTGCCGGATCGGCGCCAAGGCTTTTCCCACGGAAGCGTCGATCTCCTGTAGGGCCGCATTCAGGGAGTCGATCAACCGAAGGTGCAGCCTCAGCAGGGCGCGATGATGCGGAGTCACGCGCCCGCGCAACGCATCGACGAGATCCGCATGCTTCTTGCGGGCCGCGCCGACAGCGAGCTTCGCGAGCGTCTCGGGATCGGACTCGCCAGCGATGACCGCTTCGAGCATCGCGCGGCCGCTCTTGCCCAGGATGCTCGACAGCACGCTCGCGAGCTTCAGGTTGGCGTCCTCGAGTACCTTCTGGATCCGGAGCGTGTGTTGCGACACCTCACGGACGAGCTGCTTGCGGGTCCGGGTCAGGTCGCGGAGCTCCTGCACATGTGCAGGCGGCACGAAACTACCTCGCACAAGACCATGCGCGAGCAGGTCCGCGATCCACGTCGCGTCGGCGACGTCGGTCTTGCGGCCCGGTACATTACGAATGTGCTGCGCGTTCGCGAGCACCAGCTCGAAGTCTCCCTCGAGAATGTGCCACGCGGGCTTCCAGTACACGCCCGTTGCCTCCATCGCCACATGCGTGCAGCCGTGTGAGCTCAGCCACTCCGCCAGGGAAAGAAGCCCTCTTGTAGTCGTCGAGAAGGTACGGACTTCGCTGTGCTTCGGCTCGGATACGCAGCGAACTGCCGCGACCACCGTGTCCTTGTGCACATCGAGTCCCGCACATCGCGGGTACATGACCTCCATCCTCGCCTCCTTGAAAATGGGCGTCGGCGTGGAACCCGCGTCGTCGTATTCTACTAAACGTGCTCTGGGATCTTGCGACCCGTGGCGACAGTGCGGGGTGCTCGCGGGGTTCCCGGTCCAACTACTGAACAGGCTCATGGGCACCAAGACGAACCGACCTCGATGCCGACGCCCAGGCGAAGAATACCCGCAACGACCCACCGCGCTTCATTCGGCGGGGTCGGGCACCGCCCGATCAGGAACTACTGAGGCCGGCGCTCACCGCCGGCCCCTCGTCGGACGCTCCTCCCGGAGGGGCCCGCTAGTTGAGCTGCGTGCCCTCGGTCGGGACGGTGTCGCCCGAGTCGAGCTTGCAGCCGTCTTCCTTGGGCTCCTGGTTCTTCTGGCGGATGCCCTCCCACTTGTTGCCGCCGTCGTTGCTCAGGTCCTCGCCGTACTCGCCGGCCACCTTGTGGCGGCCCTCGGCGTCGGCGGTCATCACGAGGTAGGCGGTGAGCCGGGTGGGCGGGCCCGCGAACCCGACGCGCTTCTCGGTCCAGTCGAACATCGCGACGTTCTCCTTCGTCGTGCCGACGAAGGTGGCCTGCGCGTGCTTGTCCTCGGCGATCCAGCAGCCGTGGATGCGGTCGTCGCCCGAGGAAAGGACGTGCATGGTGCCGCGCGAGCCCGCCGAGTTGATGAAGAAGACGCCGATCCACGACGCGCCGGTCGGCAGCGCCTGGGTCTTGATCGCCGACGCCTTCGGCCACTGGGCATCTCCGGCGCCGCCCTTGCCACCGGGGCAACCGGTCAGCGCGAGCGCCAGGCCGACGACGAGGGGACCGAACACGCTGGGGAGGGGGAGCTTCACGGACATGGCGCGCAATCTACCGCCATCCGAAGGGCCCGTCACCCCTTCGGATCCCACGCGGCCCGGCCCTCGGAGTCCCACCACGCGAGGTAGCGCTTGTAGGCCTGGTCGCGCTCGCTCCGCGGCAGGTTGGCGTAGTAGCCGAAGTACTGCTTGGTCAGCTCCTTGAGCTCGTGGCCCGCGGCCTCGCGCAGCGCCGCGTCCTCGTCGAGCAGCGCGTCGATCAGCCACTCGATGCGGTGCTTCTGGCCGTGCTCCGCGAGCCAGCGGGGCCAGGTCCCTCGGTGGTGGATCGGGTCGTGCCGCGTGAGCACGACGAGCGCGTCGTGGCAGGCCTGGGCGATCTCGCCCTCG
>JABWBL010000103.1 GCA_013360535.1 Planctomycetaceae bacterium | reverse complement strand
CTCACGCGCGACTCGCTCAAGGCGAGCTTCGCGTCGCTCACGATCGGCAGCGGCGCCGCAGCGATGGTGCTCGCGCGCGAGGACCTCTGCCCCACGGGCCCACGCCTCGTCGCCGCGAGCGCGCGTGCCGCGACCCGCCACCACGTGTTGTGCCACGGCGACCACTCCGGCGACGGCATGTTGATGGAGACCGACAGCGAGGCGCTGATGCACGCGGGCAACGAGCTCGCGGTCGAGACCTTCGCCGCGTTCCTGGCCGAGACGGGCTGGAGCCGCGCGTCGGTCGAGCGTGTCATCACGCACCAGGTCGGCGTCGCGCACCGCAAGCTGCTCCTCGGCAGCATGGGTATCGACCTCGCGCTCGACTTCCCGACGGTCGAGCGCTACGGCAACATCGGTTCCGTCTCGTTGCCGCTGTCGTGGGTCGAGGCGCGCGAGTCGGGCTTCGTGCGCGCCGGCCAGCGCACGGTCCTGATGGGCATCGGCAGCGGCCTGCAGTGCCAGATGCTCGCGCTCGAACCCTGACCCGACCGGGGCGGCGGTATGCTGCCGCGCGCATGGCACGGGACGACATCGAGTGGAGGCGCGAGAACGCCGAGGGCGAGCGCATCGAGATCAAGGCTCACCAGGTCCGCCAGCGCTGGGACTTCTTCTGGCGGCCCGGCCGCAGCTTTGGCTGGGAGCCGCTGGAGACGCCGCTCCTCGAGGACTGGCTGGAGGTGCTCGACGGGGTCGAGCGCCGGGTCAACCGGCGGCAGTACCCGCTGGACGAGCCCGCCAAGGTGCGTCGGCAGATCCGGGCGCTGTTTCCCAAGCACCAGCTGGACGAGGACTGAGACGGGCGGAGGGGGCCTGGGAGAGCCGGAGGAGGTCCGGAGCGGCCAATCGGGGGCCTGAGCCGCAGGAAGGACGCCCCTGTGCTTGCCCTCCCACCGGGCTCGGGGTACAAAACGCGCTTCCACCCATTTCAGAAAAATCTGAAATCGGTGCTCCGCCCCAGGCGGGCCTCCCATGGTTGAGCCGACCCCCACCCCCAACCCGCGCAGCGCCCTGAGCGTGCCCGGGCTCGAGCCGGAGCTCGCGGCGCAGCTCCCGCAGTTCGAGCTGTTCTTCAAGACGATCGGCTTCAAGCGCTTGCACGGCCGCATCTGGGGCCTGCTCGTGCTCACCGGTCGCCCGATGACGGCGAAGGAGATCTGCGAGGGCCTGCACCTCTCGCAGGGCGCGACCTCGACGGCGCTCAACGAACTGACCGAGTGGGGCGCGATCACGAGCGAGTTCGACCACGAGCGGCGCTGCCACCTGCACGGGCCGGTCTCGAACACGCTCTCGATCGCCGCGACGGTCATCCGCCGCCGCGAGCAGGTCGTCTTCCAGCAGTTCAAGGTGGCGAGCCAGCGCATGCTCGCGTTCGTGCAGGAGCAGCACGGCGAGAAGGATCCGCGCGTGATGACGCTGCGCTCGATCATCTCGACCTGCGAGATCGCCGAGGCGGTGATGAGCCTCGTCGTCGGCGCCGTCGCGAGCGCGCTCGACGACAGCCAGAGCCTGCTGCACAAGGCGGTCTCGGCGGCGCTGAAGGTCGGCGTCGTGGTGCCGGGCCGGGTGCTGCTCGGCAAGAACGGGCTGAACGAGCTGATGGCGAGCGCGCTCGAGGCGAAGGAAGTCTCGAGCCGCACGAAGGCCAGCGCGGGAGAGCACTCCAACGGCGTCGCGAACGGTGCGACCAAGGCCGCCGCGAACGCCAAGCGCCGCACGAACAAGGAGGCGCGCCGTGCGTGAGCTCCCGCGCGTCGTGATCACCGGCATCGGGCTCGCGAGCCCCAACGGCGACAGCCTGCCGCAGTACCGCAAGAACCTGCTCGAGGGAAAGAGCGGCGTCGTCCCCTACACCATCCGGCACGTCGGCGACACGTTCGCGGGCGTGTGCAACTTCGATCCGCTGCGCTACCAGACGCGCAAGGAAGTGCGCCGCGGCACGCGCGCGGGCGGCATCTCGATCTGGTGCGCGCAGGAAGCGCTCAAGGACGCCCGCATCGAGCTGGCGAGCCGCGACCGCGCGCGCGTCGGCGTGTACATCGGCATCACCGAACACGGCAACGTCGAGACCGAGAACCAGATCCACGAGGTCGCGCAGTACGGCTTCGACCTGTCGTTCTGGTCGCACCACCACAACCCGCGCACGGTCGCCAACAACCCCGCGGGCGAGGTCACGCTCTCGCTCGGCATTCCCGGGCCGGCCTACTGCCTCGGCGGCGCATGCGCGGCGGGCAACCTCGGCCTGATCCACGGCATGCAGATGCTGCAGCTGGGAATCGTCGACCTCGCGCTCGGCGGCGGCGTGTCGGAGTCGATCCACACGTTCGGCATCTTCGCGAGCTTCCGCTCGCAGGGTGCGCTCGCGCGCCACGAGGACGCGAGCAAGGCCTCGCGCCCCTTCGACCGCGACCGCAACGGCATCGTGGTCAGCGAGGGAGGCTGCCTCTACACGCTCGAGCGCCTCGACGACGCGCTCGCGCGCGGCGCCCGGATCTACGCCGAGGTGCGTGGCTACTTCGTCAACTCGGACGCGAGCGACTTCGTGCTGCCGAGCTCGAAGGGCCAGGAAGCCTGCATCCGCGGCGCGCTCGCGCACGCCGGGCTCGAGCCGGGCGAGATCGACATCGTCAACACGCACGCCACCAGCACCAAGCAGGGTGACGAGGTCGAGTGCGAGGCGATCCGCAAGGTGTTCTCCGGGGCGCCGACGCGCGTCAACAACACCAAGAGCTACATCGGCCACACGATGGGCGCCGCCGGCGCGCTCGAGCTCGCCGGCAACCTGCCGTCCTTCGAGGACGGTCTCGTGCACCCGACGATCAACGTCGACAACCTCGACCCGGCCTGCGCGCTCGACGGCCTCGTGCTCAACGAGCCCGCGCGGCACTCGCGCAGCATCGACCGCATCCTGAACATGTCGTTCGGGATGCTCGGCATCAACTCGGCGGTCATCGTCGAGCGGTATCGCAACTAGCCCCCACTCCTCTCCCCACCCCCGACGACATGACCCGCGACGAAATCGTCCTCGCCATCAAGGACATCATTGCCACCATCGCTCCCGACGAGGAACTCGGTGGCCTCGAGATGGAGGTGCGCCTGCGCGACCAGATCGAGCTCGACTCGATGGACTTCCTCGACATCGTGATGGAGCTGCGCAAGCGCTACGGCGTGCAAGTGCCCGAGGAGGACTACATGCAGCTCGCCACGCTCAAGGGCTGCGTCGATTACCTCGGACCCAAGCTCGAGTCGAAGGCGCTGGTGCTGACGGCCCTCAAGGGCTGATCCGCGCGCCGTCCCACAACCACAGCCCGCGACACCGTGCGCTACGACGCCCTGATCCTCGGTGCCGGCATGAGCGGGCTCGCCGCCGGAATCCGGCTGGCGCAGGCGGGCAAGCGTGTCGCGGTGCTCGAGCGCCACTACCTCTGGGGTGGCCTCAACTCGTTCTACAAGCGCGCCGGACGGCGCTTCGAGACCGGGCTGCACGCGCTGACGAACTTCGTGCCGAAGGGCACGCCGAACGTGCCGCTGACGCGCATCCTGCGCCAGCTGCGCATCTCGCACGACGCGCTGCGGCTCGCGCCCCAGCGGCACTCGAAGTCGGCGCTGCGCCTCTCGAGCGACGAGACGCTCGTGCTCGAGTACTCCAACGATCCGGCGCGGATGCGCGCGAGCGTGGAGCGGCTCTTCCCGGCGGAAACGGCGGGTTTCGAGCGGATGGTCGCGGCGCTGCCGGGCTACTCGGACGCGACCGAGGCCGACCGCACGACGAGCGCGAGGGCGCGTCTGGCGGAGTTCGTGCGCGAGCCGCGGCTGGTCGAGCTCCTGATGATCGCGCCGCTCTTCTACGGCTCGCCGACCGAGCGCGACATGAGCTGGGCGGAGTACGGCATCCTGTTCCGCTCGATCCACCTCGAAGGCATGGCACGGCCCGAAGGCGGCATCAAGGCGCTGCTCGACCTGCTCATCGAGCGCTTCGAGGCCGAAGGCGGCGAGCTGCGCATGCGCAACGGCGTCGCGGCGATCCTGCACACCCATGGGCGCGTGACCGGCGTGCGCCTCGACGATGGGACCGAGCTCGAGTGCGAGCGAGTGCTCTCGTCGGCGGGACTTGTCGAGACCGAGGCCCTCTGCGGAACGCCGCGCGCGAACGAAGACGACCCGCGCATCGGACGCCTGTCGTTCGTCGAGGTCTGTTGCGTTCTCGACCGCACCCCGCTCGAACTTGGGCACGACACCACGATCGTGTTCTATTCCGACAGCGAGCGCTTCCTCTACGAACGGCCCGAAACTCCGGTGGAACCGCGCGCCGGCGTGATCACCTGCCCGTCCAACTACCTGACGAGCGCGCCGGATCCCGAGCCGTTCGTGCGAGTGACCTGCCCCGCGAACCACGGCTTCTGGACCAGCCTCGACGAAACGCGCTACGCCGCTGAGAAGGTGCGCGCCGTCGACGCGATGCTCGCGGCCGCCGAGAGCTTCTCGTTCCCCATCCGACCGCACATCTTGTTCCGCGACTCCTTCACTCCGCGCACGATCGAACGATTCACCGGCCATCGTGGTGGCGCCGTCTACGGCAGCCCGCTCAAGCGTCGCGACGGCCAGACCGACCTCGCGGGCCTCGAGCTGATCGGCACCGATCAGGGACTCGTCGGTGTCGTCGGCGCGCTGCTCTCCGGGATCAGCATCGCGAACCGCTCGGTGCTCGCGCCCTCGGGAGGTCTCTCGTGAGCGAGGAACGCCGCTATTTCCGCGGTTCGGGCGACGGCAAGAAGCCGCGCGCGACGGACCCGCTCGCCAAGGCGCGTGGCGAGTACGACCTGATCGTGATCGGCAGCGGCCTCGCCGGGCTCACGGCCGCGAACGTGCTCGGCAGCCTCGGCCACAAGGTCGCGCTGCTCGAGCAGCACTACAACTTCGGCGGCATGGCGACGTGGTTCAAGCGCCGCGGTGGCCACGTGTTCGACGTCTCGCTGCACGGCTTTCCCGTAGGCATGCTGAAGACCTGCCGACGCTACTGGAGCCCCGAGATCGCGTCGCGCATCGTGCAGCTCGACGGCGTGCGTTTCGACAACCCGCAGTTCCAGCTCGACACGACCTTCACGCGCGAGGACTTCACGGAGAAGCTCGTGACGCACTTCGGCGCCGAACGCGCGACGGTCGCGGCCTTCTTCGACTACTTGCGCGGGCTCAACTACTACGACGATCCGCGCGACACCGTCGCCGACTGTTTCGAGCGCTTTTTCCCGGGTCGCAACGACATCCATCGCCTGCTGCTCGAGCCGATCGCCTACGCCAACGGTTCGACGCTCGAGGACCCGGCGATCGCCTACGGCATCGTGTTCTCGAACTTCATGTCGAAGGGCGTGTACACGTTCACGGGCGGCACGGACTGGCTGGTGGCCAGGATGAAGGACGAGCTGCGCCGCAACGGCGTCGAGCTCTTCAACAACGTGGCCGTCGAGCGCATCACCGTCGAGGACGGCCGCGCGACCGGCGTCGTCGCGAACGGCCGCCACCTGCGCGCGCGCGCGGTGCTCTCCAACGCCAACGTCAAGCGCACGATCCTCGAGCTCGTCGGGCCCGAGCACTTCGATCCGGCGTTCGTGCGCGAGGTCGAGGCCATCCGGCTCAACAACTCGAGCACGCAGGTCTACATCGGCATCCGCGAGGGCTGCAGCGTCCCGTGGATCACGGACCTGCTCTTCACGTCGACGCGCGAGCGCTTCGACTCGCCGGCCCTGTGCGACTTCCACGGGAAGAGCCGCACGTTCTCGTTCTACTACCCCAAGGTCCGGCCGGGCAGCGAGCGCTTCGCGATCGTCAGCTCGACCAACGCCAACTGGAGCGACTGGGCGAAGCTCGACGAGGACTCGTACGCACGCGAGAAGGCGCGCCTGATCGAGGACACGCTCGTGCAGCTCGAGCGCTACGTGCCCCAGATCCGCGCCATCGCCGACCACGTCGAGGCCGCGACGCCGCGCACGTTCGAGTTCTACACGCAGCACCTGCAGGGCGCGTCCTTCGGCACGAAGTGGGAAGGCCTGCGCCCGAGCATGGAGCTCTCGAGCCACATCGACGGCCTGTACCACGCGGGCTCGGTGGGCATCATCATGTCGGGCTGGCTCGGCGCCGCGAACTACGGCGTGATCACCGCCAACAAGGTCGACCTGTTCCTGCGCGCGGCTGCGCAGGCCGCCCACGCACCGGAATCCCGATGAACGACGCGCCCAAGCTCGACATCCAGTCGATCATCCCCCACCGCGAGCCGTTCCTGTTCGTCGACCGCATCGTCGAGCGCAGCGAGGGCCGCATCGTGACCGAGTGGGACGTGCGCGCGGACGCGAACTTCTTCCGCGGCCACTACCCCGGACAGCCGCTCGTGCCCGGCGTGCTGATCTGCGAGAGCGCCTTCCAGGCCGGCGCGATCCTGTGCGCCGCCGACGAGCGCGACTCGATCCCCGAGGGCGCGGTGCCGGTGCTCACTCGCATCGGCGACGCGCGCTTCCGTCGCCGCGTCGGGCCCGGAGAGACGCTGCGTTTCGAGGTCACGCTCGACGAGCGCGTCGGCCCCGCGCGCTACATGACCGCCAAGGTCTCGAGCGCCGGGCAGAACGTGCTGCGAGTGCAGTTCGTCGTCGCCGTGACCGCCGGAGGGCTGTAGTGGACTTCCTCGGGCTCGCGGGCAAGCGTTTCGTCGTCACGGGCGTCGCGAACAAGAAGAGCGTCGCGTGGCACGTGCACAAGCAGCTGCGCGAGTGCGGTGCGGAAGTGATCCATGTCGTGCGTTCCGCCGAGCGCAAGGCACAGCTCGAGAGCGCACTCGCTCCGTCGCCGGTGTACGTGTGCGACGTCGAGAAGCCGGAAGAGATCGCAGCGCTCGGGGACACGCTCGCGACCCATGGCCCGCTCGACGGCCTCGTGCACTCGATCGCCTTCGCCAACTTCTCGAAGGGCCTGCGCCCCTTCGACGAGACCGAGCGTGCGGACTTCCTGCAGGCGATCGACATCTCGTGCTACTCGCTCGTGGCGCTCGCGCGTGCGCTCAAGCCGCATTTCGCGCGCGACGCGTCGGTCGTGACGATCTCGATCTCGAGCACGACCATCGCCGCGGAAAGCTACGGCTACATGGCGCCGATCAAGGCTGCGCTGGATTCGGCGGTCGTGTTCCTCGCCAAGAGCTTCTCGACGACGACCTCGGTGCGCTTCAACGCCGTCAAGGCCGGGCCCTTGAAGACCTCCGCATCCGCTGGAATTCCGGGCTATCTCGACAACTACCTGTACGCCGAAGGCGCGACGCTGCGGCACGCGGCGTTGAAGACCGAGGAGGTCGCGAGCACGGCGGTGTTCCTGCTCTCGCCGCGTTCGTCGGGCATCAACGGACAGGGCCTCGTCGTCGACGCCGGCATGGGCTTCAACTTCTTCGACCGCGAGATCGTCAAGCGCTTCAACGCCGGAGGCTCGGGCTCGTGAGCGCTCCGGTCGTCGTGCTCGCTCCGCTTCCGCTCGTGCTGCCGCGTGGCGCCGAGCGCGTCGAGCTGCAGCGCGACCACGCGCGGCGTGCGGTGCGCGCGAGCGCCCGTGCCACCGGAGCCTCGCTGGGCGAGCTCACGAAGACGACCGACGACGTTCCGTTGCCGTCCAACGGCTGGTTCTGGTCGCTCAGCCACTCGCCGGCGCACGTCGCGGGCGTCGTCAGCCCGCTGTCGATCGGAGTCGACGTCGAAGAGGCGCGCGAGCCGCGCCCGGAGCTCGTCGAGCGCATCCTCGGGCCTGCGGAGCTCGAGCTTTTCGCCGCACGCGGTGAAGACGGCTTCCTGCGCACGTGGACCGCAAAGGAAGCGCTGCTGAAGGAATTCGGCCTCGGACTCCAGGCGCTGTCGCGTTGCCGCATCCTCACGGTCGACCACGACTCGCTCGAGCTGCGGTTCGACGACCTGCGTCGCACGGTGCACCAGTTCCGCTTCGGCTCGACGCTCGCCGCCTGCTGCTCGGACTCGTCCGAGCGCCCGACGTTCGTCCTGCATGACATTCCGCTCCCCCTGCGCGGCGTGGAGCTCGCTTCGTGACGACCACTCTCGAGCAACGCGCGCGCGCGGCGGTCCACGACTTCGCGCGGGAGTTCCCGTTCCAGCCGCACTTCCTCGAAGTCGACGGCGGTTCGCTGCACTACCTCGACGAAGGACCGCGCGACGGCGAGGTCCTGCTCTTCCTGCACGGCAACCCGACGTGGTCGTTCCTGTGGCGCAACCTGGTGCGCGAGCTGTCGAAGCGCTACCGCTGCATCGCGCCCGACCACATCGGCTGCGGGCTGTCCGACAAGCCTCAAGACTGGGGCTACCGGCTCGCGCAGCACGCCGCGAACGTCGAGCGCCTCGCCGACCACCTCGGCCTCGAGCGCATCACGCTCGTCGTGCACGACTGGGGCGGCGCGATCGGCTTCGGGCTCGCCGCGAAACGCCCCACACGCATCGCGCGCGCCGTCGTGATGAACACCGCGGCCTTCACCGGCCTGCGTGCGCCGCTGCGCATCCGCGCCTGCCGCATTCCGCTCTTCGGCACGCTCGCAGTGCGCGGCTTCAACGCCTTCGCGCGTGCCGCGACGTTCATGGCGACGGAGCGTGGCCTCGCGCCGCTCGCGAAGACCGGCCTGCTCGCGCCCTACTCGAACTGGCGGGATCGCATCGCGACGCTGCGTTTCGTCGAGGACATCCCGCTCTCCGCGGACCATCCCTCGCACGCGACCCTGCTCGAGATCGAGCGTGGCCTCGAGCGCCTGCGCGAGCTTCCGCTGTGCCTGATCTGGGGCGAGCGCGACTGGTGCTTCACGCCCGACTTCCGGCGCGAATGGGAGCGCCGCTTTCCCGCGGCGGAATCGCACAAGGTCGAGGACGCGGGCCACTGGGTCACCGAGGATGCGCCGGGCCCGGTGCTCGAGTGGATCTCCTCCTTCCTCGCGCGCCATCCGCTGCGGCCGTGACTGCGACCTTCAACGTCGCGGAGCTCGTCCTCGATCAGGCCCGCCGCCGCGCGGATGCGCGCGCCCTGAGCGAGCCCGACGGCGCGGGCTGGCGCAGCGTCACC
>JABWBL010000102.1 GCA_013360535.1 Planctomycetaceae bacterium | reverse complement strand
ACGCGCTGGCCGGCCTGCGCCGTTCCGGCCGGCACCGCGAGCCAGTAGAAGCGCTCGTGCGTCACGTCGTCCTGCAGCCACACGACGCGCTCGGGCCACGCGCGCCGCGTGAACCCCGCCATCCACGGCAGGCCCTCGGCATCCTTGCGCTGCATCCAGTGCCCGAGGCCCTCGTAGATGCGCACGAAGTGCTCGTAGCCCTTCGGATCGGCCGCTTGAAGCTCGTCGAGCTTCGCCGCCCGCTCGCGCGCGATCTTGTTGCGGTCGTAAGCCGAGTCGTCGCCGCCCATGAAGAGCGCGAACGGCAAGTTGCGCAGGCCGTCGAGCTGCGCCTCGTTGGGATGGCCCGCCATCATCGCCGCAGCCGCAAGACGGTCCGCCAAGCGCGGCGCGAGCTGCCACACGCCGTCGCCACCGGCCGAGTAGCCCATCAAATACACGCGGTCCGGGCTCACGCCGCGCAGCGCGACGAAATCCTCGATCAGGCGCTCGAAACACGCGTCGATGTGGTCTTGGTGCCACAGGTTCCACGTGTCTGTCGGCGCGCGCGGCGCGACGTAGAAGCCCTCGGCGGGCTCGTACAGCTTGATCTGGTTCTGCCACTGCTGGTCGTTCACTTCCTTGGGAGCACCGCCGCCGCCGTGCATCGAGATCCAGAGCGAACGCGAGCCCTCCGGCGCGTCACCGAAGCGCTTCTCGAGCCAGCGCAGCGTGACGCCCGCCGTCGTGAGCTCCTTCTTCTCGAGTTCGACTGCGCGTTCCTTGCGCAGCTCCTCCAGACGCAGCGCCGCGAGCCGTCCGTGCACTTTTGCGGCCTCCTCGCGAGTGAGCGGCGTCGCCGGAGCGTCTCCACGTTCCGTTGCGGGTTTCGCGATCCACGCCTCCAGCTCGGCGAGCGCCTGCGCCGGCTTCGAGAGCGTGTTCCACTCGAGATCGAGCGTCGTCACGCCGCTCGCCGGCGCCGTGAACTGCCGCTCGCGCGTCTCGCCCGCGAGCTCGACGCGCACGGTGTACACGGCCTGCGGCACGAGCGCGAAGCTCGGCATGTCGTTGAGGTCCGCCGTGCCCGCCTTCGAATCCGCGGCACCGACCTCGCGTCCCTGCGCATCGACGAAGCGCACCTTCGCGACGATCCGCTCCTTGCCGACGAGAACGCGCACGCCGACCGTTGGAGCCGCAACCGCCGCCACAGGCTTCGCGTAGCGCGCCGTGACGTCGACGGCCGCCACGCTCTCGACTCCGGGACTCCAGACCATCGGGAAAACCAGGCCCGCACGCTTCCAGCTCGTCGCGTAAATGCGATTCTCCGCCACGTCCGCGCGCGCCTGCGACGCATCGCCGACGAACCAGCCGCGGTCGAGGCCGTTCGAGTCGTACTCGTCGGCGCCGGCGAAGTGCCAGTCGCCATCCCAGATCTCGATCCACGTGTGGTTGCCGCGGCCGTTCGCCCACAGCGGCGTGCCGACGGCGCGCGCGGGGATGCCGACGGCGCGGCAGGCCTCGACGAGCGTGATCGAGAGCCCCGTGCAGGTCGCCTTGCCCTGCTCGCGCGACTCGCGGAACGACTGGTTGGGGCGCTTGCGGCCGATGTTGTAGTGCAGCCCGAGCGTGTTGAAGAGCTTCGCGTTGAGCGCCTGCGCCGCTTCGCTCGCGCTCTTCGCGTTCGCGACGATCGGGCGCGCAAGGCCGAGCAATTCCGCGCGCCACGGATCGCGCGGCTCGTCGAACACGGCGTACGGCAGCACGTCGTTGAGGAACAGCTCCTCCGGCACGGCCTTCGCCCAGGCGAACTCGCTGCGTGCGGCCAGCGCGAGGTCGAGATTCTCCGAGAGGAACGCCGCCGAGAGCGTCTCGCGGTCGCGCTGCGGCATGTTCTCGATCAGGAACGTCGCCGCGCGCTTCCCGGCGAGGCCGTGGCGCGCTTCGGCGGCGAACAGGAACGAGTCGAGCTCGGCCTGACAGGGCTGGACGAGGGCGAAGGCGTGCAGGAGGGCGAGGATCGTCATGGCGTTTCCTTGGAGGGCGCGCATCATCCCCGACAGGAACCCAAAGGGCGAGTAGGATCGCGGGCCCCGAAGGAGGAGTCCGATGGTCCGTTCGATCGTTGCGCTGGCCCTGCTCTCGCTCACGACCCAAGCCCAGTCGAGTCTCGCTTGGCTCGCGCGCCACGACAGCGGGCTCGCGCAGGCCGACTACGGCCGCGCCTGCACTGTCGATTCCGCCGGCAACGTGATCGTCGTTGGCAAGAGCTACAACCCGACCTTCGGTTCGCCGCCGATGCCTCCGACGGCCGACTTCGAGATCGTGTCGTACACCGCGGGAGGTACGCCGTCGTGGTCCGTGCGCCGCGATGCGTTCGGCGACGACGACACGCCGCTCGACGTCGCTTGTGACGCCGCGGGCAACGTGTACGTGTGCGGCTACAGCTGGAGCGGAACGACGATCCAGTGGAGCGTGATCAAGGTGAGCGCAGCGGGTGGGTTCCAGTGGATCCGCCACCACGCGGGCGCGGGAACGGGCCCGAACTTCGCGCGCGCCGTCGTGCTCGACGGGGCGGGAAACGTGCTCGTCTGCGGCCACGAAGCGAGCGTGGCGAGCGGCTACGACGCGCTCGTGCGCTGTTACGACCCCGCGGGCAACGTGTTGTGGAGCACGGCGTTTGACGGCGGCGGACTGGGCGACGACACGCTGTATTCGCTCGCGATCCTGCCGGGTGGCGAGCTCGCGGCCTGCGGGCAATTCGGTAGCACTGCGGGAGCGCTCGATGCGGGCGTCGCGCGGCTCACGGCGGGTGGAACGCTGCTCTCCAAGCTCGCGTTCGACGGCGGTGCGAATCTGACGGACGGCGCGGCGGCGTTGTGCGCGATCGACGCACAGACGGTCGCGCTCGCGGGTTGGACGACGACGGCGACGACGGGTGAGGACTGGCTCGTCGCGCGCGTCGATCTCGCGACGAACACGCTCGCGTGGAAACGCACGCTCGCAGGCGCCGGAGCGACGAACGAGCGCTGCCGCAACGTCGCGTTCGACGCGCGCGGCGTGTTGTGGAGCGCCGGACCGCTCTCGGTGGCCGGCAACGGGCTCGACCTCGGCACTCGACGGCACGATCTCGCCGGGAATCTGCTCTCGATCGACACTTGGGGCACGCCGGGCGCCTTCGACGATCAGGTGATGAAGCTCTTGCCCGGCGACGCCGGCCAGATGTACGTCGCGGGCTACGTCGTGCCCGCCGCGGGCGCATCGATGGCCGTGTTGCAGTACGACGAGAGCGGCGCGCGCAACTGGGCAGCGACGTTCACGACACCCGGCGCGCCCGACGCGCGCATTCTCGACGCGGCGCTGTCGGAGACGGGCTTCCTGTGTGGGATCGGCCAGACCGCGAACGGCGCGATCGGCGGCTACGACATGCTCACGCTGCAGGTCGACCTCAACTCGAGCCCGCAGGCCTCGTGCTCTCCGAAGCTGAACACGCTCGGCTGCGCGCCTGTGCTCACCTTTGTCGGCAATTCGAGCGCCACCGCGGCGTTCGGCTTCACGACGCACGCCCGCAACGTGCGCAACCAGAAATCCGGCGTCTACTTCTACGGCCTCGCCTCGACCGCCCCGCTTGCGTTCCTCGGTGGCTCGTTGTGCGTCGCACCTCCGCTGCGGCGCGCGGTGGTGCTCACGAGCGGCGGCAGCAGCGCCTCGCTCGACGACTGCACGGGCGTGCTCTCGTTCGACTGGAACGCGTTCTCGCACGGCCTGCTCGGCGGTTCGCCCGACCCGAGCCTCACCGTCAGCGGCACTTCGATCCATGCGCAGGTCTGGAGCCGCGACCCCGGTTCCACGTTTAACGCGAGCCTCTCCAACACGCTCTCGTTCGTCGTTCTTCCCTGACGCGACGGTCCGCACTTTTCCGCCGAAATTCGTCGCGTCCGCGCGCGCACCGGCCTGCTAGCGTGTCCGTCCCCCTGGTCCCCCACTCCTCCGGAGCCCGCAGATGAGTCCCACGCTCTCTCGTCGTTCGTTCCTCGAGTTCTCGGCCTTCGCCAGCGCCACCGCGCTCGCGAGCTGCGCCGCCCCCGCCACGCGCTCGAAGTCGATCCGCACGACCGGCCGCCTGCGCCACGCGGGCATCGCCGTCGGCGGCATGGGCGGCGCGGACCTCGACCAGATCCGCTCGCACCCCGACGTCGACATCGTCGCGCTGTGCGACGTCGACGCGAACAACCTGAAGGGCGCGAGCGAGCGCTGCCCCGGCGCCCGCACGTACCGCGACTGGCGCGAATTGCTCGAGAAAGAGCGCGGAAACATCGACTCGGTGCACGTCTCGACGCCCGACCACATGCACGCGCCGATCACGCTCGCGGCGCTGCGACTGGGCCTGCACGTGTACTGCCAGAAGCCGCTGACGCGCACGGTGCGCGAGGCGCGGGCCGTCGCGCGCGCGGCGAAGGAAGCCGGCGTCGTCACGCAGATGGGCATCCAGAACCACTCGAATCCGCAGTACGACGCCGCGCGGCAGCTCTTCCGGATGCGCCCCGTCGGCCTGATCCACGAGGTGCACGTGTGGACCGACCGGCCCGCGGGCTGGTGGCCGCAGGGCATCGAGCGCGTCGAGGGCGAAGATCCGGTGCCCGACACGCTCGACTGGGACAAGTGGCTCGGCACGGCGCCGTTGCGGCCGTTCAAGAAGGACACGTACCACGCCTTCCGCTGGCGCGGCATCCGCGACTTCGGCACGGGCGCACAGGGCGACATGGCCTGCCACCTGATGGATCCGGCGCTGTGGTTCCTGGGGCTCGGCGATCCGCTGCGCGTGCGTTCGGTCGGCCCGCGTCCGACGGCGGAGAGCTTCCCGCTGTGGTCGGAGATCCGCTACGAGTTCCCCGGCAACGAGTGGACCACGCGCGGCCCCGTGCTCGTCACGTGGCGCGACGGCGGCAACACGATTCCGAAGGACCTGATGGCCAAGCTCGGCCTCGAGAAGATCACCGGCAACGGCTGCCTGTTCGTCGGCGAGTGGGGTGCACTTCTCGCGGACCCCTACGGCGTGCAGGAGCTCTATCCCCGCGAACCCTTCAAGAAGGTGAAGATTCCCGAAGGTCGCGGCGTGAACCACTGGCATCAGTGGGTCGACGCGTGCCTCGGCCGCGGCGAGGCGAGTGCGCCGTTCGAGTACGCCGCGCACCTCACCGAGGTCGCGCTGCTCGGCAACATCGCGCTGAACTTCCCGCACGAGACGCTCGAGTGGGACGGCGGCAAGGGGCTCTTCCGAGGCCGCCCCGATGCCGACGCGCTGCTCGGCTCGCCCCAGCGCAAGGGCTGGGAGATCCCGGAACTCGCGCAGTGACCCGCGGGCCGCGCGCTACTCGCGCGACGGCCCGACGAAGATCACGAAGTCGCCGCGACCGAGGTCACTTTCAGCGAGCGCGACCGGTGCGTCCGCGTCGACGAAGCTCACGATCAGCGTCTTCGTCGCCGGCCGCAGCGCCTCGAGCGCCTGCACGGTTCCACCGCGGAAATCGCTGTGGAAACGGCCCACGACGTGCACGAGCGGGGCTTCGCCGTTGGCGAGCGCGACGTACAGCGACTCCGCCATGGTCCAGTCCCACATCTGCTGCGAGCGGAACACCTTCGAGAGGCGTTCTTGCTCTTCCGGCGCCTTCGGATCGCGCTCCGACGGCGTCATCACGCGGTCGAAATCGTCGCGGTAGCGGCCGGTGACGAGGAAGTCCGGCACGCGGAACAGGCGCTTCTGCTCCCAGGTGAAGTTGGCGAGGCGCTCGTAGCCCTCGCGGTTGGCGAGGCGCACGTACTGGCGCGGAGCGTTCGCGGCGTGCACGGGGCGCGCGTTCGCACGCGCGGTCTCGACCATCGCACGGTGGCCCGGCGGGAAGTTGCCGTCGGAGCGTGCGGCGCGCTTCTCGAGCGTCGCGAGGTCGCTGGCGCCGGTCAGGTAATCGTCGAGCCGCGACTGCTCGTCGCGCTCGAAGAACTCCATCGACAGCGCGGCCTTCGGGCAACGTGCGACGACGTCCTCGAACAGCGCGGCGGCGCTCGCGAGGCCGAGCGGATGGCCGTGGTTCTCGCCGACGAACACGACCTCGGCCTGCGCCGCGGCGTCGACGAGTTCGTTCCACTCCGCGCGTGTGCCGCCGGAGCGGAAGATCGCGACCGAGCGTGGTGCGAGCTGGCTCGCGGCCGCCTTCGCCGCAGAGCCACTGCCGTGCGGCGACACGCTCGCGCACGCGCCAAGCCACAGTCCGCATGCCACGACGAGCCACTTGTTCATCGCTCTTCCTTCCGCTTCAGCGCCGCGCGAGCTCCGCCTTGAGGTCCTTGCGCGACACCTTGCCACGGTCGTTCTTCGGCAGCGACTCGCGCCATTCGAACCAGCGCGGGTATTTGTACGGAGCGAGCCGCTCCTTGCAGTGCGCCTTGAGCGCAGCCCCGAGCTGCTCGTCGCCTTGCACGCCCTTGCGCGGCACGACGAAGGCGATCGGCTTGACGAGCCCCTCCTCGTCCTCACGGCCGAGCACGCACACTTCCGCGACGGCCTCGTGCGCGAGCAGCGCGTTCTCGATCTCGAGCGGCGACACGAAGATGCCGCTCACCTTGAGCAGGTCGTCGTCGCGGCCCTCGTAGAAGTAGTAACCCTGCGCGTCGCGCCGAAAGATGTCGGCGGAAGTGCACCACTCGCCCTGGAACGTGTCACGCGACTTCCTCTTGTCGCCCCAGTAGCACAACGCGGTCGAACCGCCGCGCACGCGCAGGCGTCCGGGCTCGCCATCGGGAACGGGCCGGCCCTCCGCGTCGACGACCATCGCCTCGTAGCCCGCCACGATGCGGCCGAGCGAAGCGGGCTTCACGTCGCCGGGATAGTTGGAGATGTAGATGTGGAACATCTCCGCCGAGCCGATGCCGTCGAGGATCTCGACGCCGGTGCGCGCCTTCCAGTCGGCGTAGAGCTGCGGCGGAAGCGCCTCGCCAGCCGAGAGCGACACGCGCAGGCTCGAGAGATCGGCCTTGGCGATGCGCTCGGAACGCAGCAGGTTGTTGAACATCGTCGGCACGCCCGTGAGGAACGTCGGACGATGCTTCTCGATCTGGTCGAGCAGCTCGTCCGCCGTCGCACGACCGGGGAACAGCACGACCGTCGCTCCCACGCGGAACGGAAACATCAGGTTCGTGCCCGTGGCGTAGCCGAAGAAGAGCTTCGGCACGCTCAGGCAGATGTCGCTCTCGCGATAGCCCGCGACACGCAGCGCGTAGGTCTCGGTGCTGTAGGCGAAGTCGGAGTGCGTGTGGACACAGGCCTTGGGGTGTCCGGTCGAGCCCGACGTGAACAGCCAGCCCGCGAGGTCGTCGGGGCCGGTCGGTTCCATGCGCGCGAGGTGCGAGCGCGGGTCCTCGGCGGCGAGCGCGGCCTCGTAAGGCTCGAAACCGCCGGAATCCGGCCCGACGACGAGCACCTTCTCGCACAGGGGCTGCGCGCGCGCGGCTTCCGCGATCTCCGGCAGCACTTCGGAGTGCGTGACGAGCACGCGCGCCTTCGTGTAGGCGAGGTAGTACTCGTACTGGTCGCGCTTGAGCAGCGGGTTGACCATCGCGAACACGCCACCGGCGCGCAGCGTCGCGAACCACGCTTCCGCGAACTCGAAGCCGTCGGGCAGCACGAGCAGCACCCGATCCTCGGGCCGCAATCCCGCGCGCCGCAGCGCCGCAGCGAGCCGGGCCGCGCGCTCGGAAACCTGCGCATACGTGCGGCGCTCGTCGCCGACGACCAGCGCGGACTTGCTCGCCCGCCCCTCGCGCAAGTTGCGCTCGAGGAAGTACTCGCACAGGTTGAAGGGCGTCGGGAACGGTTCGACGGCCTTGTAGAGATCGTCGTGGGCCATCGTGCGAGCCCTAGGCGGAGACGGCCGCGAGCGCGTCGCGGAACTCGTTCGCGGTCGCGAAGCGCTCGAGCCGGTTGGCGAGCAGGCCCTGCACGATCGCGCTCTCGAGCGCCTTCGGCACGTTCGCGTTCGGCGCCCGGCGCTTCATCGACGGAGCGTTGCGGTCGAGCTTCGCCTGGAAGATCTCGAGCAGCGACTTGCCCGGCCACGGCAGCACGCCCGTGGCGCATTCGAACAGCACGGTCGCGACGTTGTAGATGTCCGACTGCGCGTCGGGCGAGTCGCCGCCGAACTGCTCGATCGGCGCATAGTAGGGCGTGCCGATCAGCGCGGTGTGCTCGCCGAGGTGCTTCGCGCTCCACAGGCCGGTCGTGATGCCACCGTCGACGAGCAGCCCGTCGAGCCCGTGCCCGTCCTCGTCGACGAAGATCGTCTGCGGCTTGATGTCGCCGTGCACGAGCTTCTGCGCGTGGATGGCGCTGAGCCCCTCGAGCAGCCCGAGCCCGAACTCGCGCACCTGCGCGGGTGTCATCGCGCCGTTCTTCTTGAGCCACTCGCGCAGCGAGACGCCCGGCGCCGGGTCGGTGACGAGCAGCGTCGTGCTGTGCGGCAGCGCGAGCACCTCGCGCACGCAGGCCACGTGCGGCGAGCGCACCTTGGTCCACGGCTTCCAGGTGGCGCGGAACTCCTCGGCCTGCTTCTCGCCCTCGAACAGGGCCCCCGAGAACAGCACGATCGAACAGTCGGTGTCGCCCGAGCCCGCCTTCTCGTCGAACGCCGCGAAGGCCGCCGACAGGCCGCTCTGGCGCTCGGGGCGCACGATCTTGAAGCGGCCGGCAATCTCGGCGCCGGGAACGAAATCGAGGATCGACAGGCTGGCGTGGGACATGGGCGAGGGCTCCGTTTCGCGCGCATCGTAGCGGTCGCGACTGTCGCGGGCGACCGGCAGGACGAAGCTGTCGGGCCGCGGGAGGATTTGTGGCCTCGACGTGACCACGGCCCACGGCTCCACTAGGGCCTCCACGACGTGAAGTCCCGCTCGTCCCTCGCCTTGGCTGGCGCACTGGCGCTGGGCTGCTTCGTCGGCTTGGCTTGGTGGCTCGCGCGCGAGCGTGGAGCACCGGCGACGCCGATCGGTGCCGAGCATGAAGGCGCGGCCGCGCTGATCGATTCCGGGCCGGCGCTCTCCGCACCGACCAGCGCGGAGCCCTCGGCGCTGCCCGCGGGGGTCGAGCGAGAGGCTCCCGTCCCCGCGTCGCGCCTGCTTGCGCGCGTCGAGCACCGCATCA
>JABWBL010000101.1 GCA_013360535.1 Planctomycetaceae bacterium | reverse complement strand
GGAGACGCTCGGGCTCGCGCGCGACCGTGGCACGCTCGAGGCGGGCAAGCTGGCCGACCTCGTGCTGCTGCGCGCCGATCCGACGGCCGACATCCGTGCGCTGTCGCAGGTCGAAGGTGTCGTGCAGCGTGGGCGGGCGTTTGCGCGCACCGAGCTCGACGCCCGCCTCGAAGCGCTGCGGCTCAAGTACTCCTCTGCCAAGGCGCAGGCGCAGGCGCCGCTGGAGATCGGTCCCGTGGCCCTGCCCGAAGGCACGCAGCTGCTCTCCGGGGTGGTCGAGACGATCGCGGTCACCGGACGGGTCGCGGGCGAGCGTTTTGCGGTCGTGCGCGAGCTCGATGGCACCGAGACGATCTGCGGCCGGCGCCGCATCCTGCCCACGGGCGGCAATCCGGAGACGGAAGTCGAGACGCGCCAGCGTGTGGTCAAGGGCGCGCTCGACAGCTTCGAGGTCCGGGTGCGCAACTCCGGCCACGAGCTGATCGTCAAGGGGCAGCGCGTGACGGGCCAGTGGCGCGTCGAGCGGCGCTTCGACGGCTCGTTCGTCGACATCCAGGCGGCGCGCGAGCAGATCGCGGCGATCGACTGCGACAGCATCACGACGATGATCGTGATCGGGCGCACGCGCGCGGCCGGGCCGATGCCGGTCGTGCGCTTCGACGAGGGGCTGCAGCTCGAGGTGGTGCGCTGGGACCTGAGTTTCGACGACGACGGCGACCACAAGTTCCGCACGCCGCAGGGGTTCAGGGTCGCTTCCTACTTCGAGAACGGAGCGCCGAAGGTGGTGTTGCAGCAGGTCGGCTCGAGCCAGGCGCAGACGACGCTCACCGAGGTCGACACGCACTCGACCGAGGGCTACGTGCTGCCGCCGGAGAAGCTCGAGCGCATGCGCAAGCCCGCGAGCGGTGGGGGCGATGGCGGAAAGTGAAGCGGGCGCCAGCGGCTGGCGCTCGGACGTCAACCGCGACGTGCCGCTCGCAGGCAAGGCCGAGTTCGCGCCGCTGCGCATCGGTCCGCTCGCGGTCTGGCCGCCGGTCGTGCTCGCGCCGATGGCCGGCGTGACCAACTACCCGTTCCGTGCGTTGTGCCGCGAGTTCGGCGCCGGGCTCTACGTCAGCGAGATGATCACCGCGCGCGGGTACCTGAACGGCAACCGCCGCACGGTGCTGCTCGCGAGCTCGCGCGAGGACGAGACGCCGCGCTCGGTGCAGGTGTATTCGTCCGATCCCAAGGACGCGGGCGAGATGGTCGCGCGCCTCGTCGACGACGGCGTGCACCATGTCGACATCAACCTCGGCTGTCCGGTGCGCAAGGTGACGGCGCACGGCGGCGGTTCGGCAATCCCGGTCAAGCCGCGGCTCGTCGCGGCGCTTGCGCACGCGATGGTGTCGAACGCGCGCGGCGTTCCGGTGACGATGAAGATGCGCAAGGGCATCGACGAGGAGCTCCTGACCTACCGCGAGGCCGGCCGCGTCGCGCAGGAAGAAGGCATCAGCGCCGTCGGGCTGCACGCGCGCACCGCGGCGCAGCTGTATTCCGGAGAGGCCGACTGGAGCGCGATCGCCGACCTCAAGTCGCGCCTCTCGATCCCGGTGCTCGGCAACGGCGACATCTGGGAGAGCTTCGACGCGCTGCGCATGATGCGCGAGACCCGCTGTGACGGTGTGATCGTCGGCCGCGGCTGCCTCGGCCGCCCGTGGCTGTTCCGCGAGCTCGCGCAGGCTTTCGACGGCGTCGAGCCCGAGCGCCCGCCCAACCTCGGCGAGGTGCGCGAGATCCTGCTCGACCACGCGCGCCGCCTGATCGAGTTCTTCGGGCCCGTCACCGCGCTGCAGCAGATGCGCAAGTGGTGCGCGTGGTACACGAAGGGTTTTCGCAACTCGAGCGCCCTGCGCGAGCGCCTGCAGCGAGTCGAGACCTACGAGCAGCTGCTCGCCGGCCTCGTCGACCTCGACCCGACCGAGCCCTTCCCGACCGCAGCGCTGCGCGCGCACCGCGGCAAGTCGGGTCGCACTCAAACTGTTTCGCTTCCGCTGGGGTATCTCGATGACCTCGAGGACGCGACGCCGCCGTGCGAGGTGTTCGACGCCGCGGAGGCCGAGAAGTACGACGGCGGTTGAGCCGCGCGTTCAACCGCCCGAGGGCTTTTCGGGAACCGGAGCGGGAGCGGGCGGAGGTTTGGGACGCGAGGTGCGCTCGAAGGCGCCGCGCGACTCGAGCAGGCGGAGGAGTAACGCACGGACTTGGGCGTGGTCCTTGTCGAGCGTCGAACGGCGAAGCTCGGCGCGCGCAGCGAGCTCGCGGTCGGCGTCGAGGCGTTGCGCGAGGCCGGAGAGGAACTCGCCCCAGGCGGCGGGCTTCGGCAGGAGCTTGGCGACTTCGGCCGGAGTGGAAGCGTTGGCTTCCCAGAGCGAGTGGAAGCGCTCGAGGCAAGTCGGGTACGGGCCGCCGAGCTGCACGGTGCCGTCGAGGAACGTGGCGGCGAGCGCGGCGCGCAGGCTGCGGTGGCGGTTCGCGTCCTGGAACGCGACGCCGACGGCGGCGTAGAGCTCCTTGTGCTCGCTGTCGGGCACGGGCGCGGTCCAACGGTCGCGGATGCCGAGCAGCGTGTGCACGATGCCGAGCACGTCGACGTCGGGCATCTCGATCTCCTCGCCCGAGGACCACGCGTCGTAGAGCGTGATGCCGGGGAAGACCGTTCCGACGCGGTCGGTGTAGGCGTGGCCGAAAGCGGCGAGTGCGGCCTGTTGCGAGCCGTCGTCGAGCGCGCGCTCGACGATCGCGATGGCGAGGTCGTGGCCGGGAGCGCAGCCGGCGAGCGCGTTCTCGAACGTGCGCTCGAGACTCTCGGGCGCGGTGCGGACGAGCTCGCGCTGGCCCCAGTCGTAGCGCCAGGCACCGCGCACCTTGGGCTTCGTCGCGCGCCGGAAGATGCGCTCGCGTTCCTTGCGCGCCGCCGACGAGTCGGGATCGAGCCGCTTGCGCGCGATCGGCTGCCCGGGCGCGTGCTCCTTGGGGTCGAAGAACGGCGCAGGCTGGTCGAGCGGGAGGAGCCCGGGGTCGCGCTCCTCGAGCGACAGCGCAAAGCGCAGCAGCTGGGTCTGGAACGTGTCGAGCCACTCGACCTCGGCGGCGAACTCATCGAGCGCGTCCGCCTGCTCGGCCTCGGTCAGGAACGAGAAGGCCTTGCGCACCCGGGCATCGTCGGGCGCGGAGGCGCTTTTCGGCGACTCGCCCTGCGCCGGCGCCGCGTGGGCGGGGACGAACAAGAGGGCGAACAACGCGACTCGGGCCAGGGCGGGCGCCATGCGCGCCATCTTGCCAAGCGGCGGGCACCGGCGGAGCGAGCGAAAAGAAGAGCGGCCGCAGGCATCGCTGCCTGCGGCCGCCCCACGGAACATCCAAACCCAAGTCGAATCGAGTCAGTCCTTCCGGACGGGGCCGCCGTTTCCCGCGTGGCGCGCACTCCGGCTCGGCTCATCGAGCCTTCGCACGCACCCCTCGGCGTCCCGTCCGTTCGGACAAGGAACCGTAACACGGCTTGCGCGGCGGGGCGGGCGAGCGAGAAAAGCCCGCCGTTTTCCTGACGCGCGGCTCACTCGTCGCCGGAAAGACCTTCCGGGGCGCCCGAGTCGTCGGAGCGGTTTCCGCCGCGCCGCCTGCGCCGGCCGCGACGGCGCTTGCGCTTCTTCTCCTGCTCGAGCTGCTCGGGCGTCGCCGTCCCGGCCTCGCGTGCGCGCTCGCGCCAGGCCTCGTACACGTCCCAGCCCTGGCCCCAGGCCAGCGAGCGCAGGCGGAAGAGCTCGAGGGCCTCGGTGAAGTCCTCGCTGCGCGCGAACATCAGCGGGCTGAAGCGCTTGGTCGCGGGCTGCGTGAAGCGGCGCTGCAGCGAGATCGCGCGGGCGGCCTTGTTCGCGTCGCGGCGCGACAGGCGGTAGTCGACCGCGAACTCCTCGAGGCGGCGCTCGGCCACGGCGGAGAGGCGCTTGTCGGACGGATGCTCCGGATCGGGGTCGCCGAGGCTCGCGTGCGTGCGCGAATCGACGTTGGCCTCGCGCTCGATGCCACGCAGGAACAGTACGGCCACGCACGCGGCGGTCGAAGGCAGGTTGCCTTGGTGGACATCGCTGTCGAGCGCCTCGAGCAAGCGCCAGAAGGACTCCGCGCGCTCGTGCACGGTCGCGTCGGCGCTCTCGCGGTCTCCGAGGAACGCGTCCACTTCGGGCAGGAGCACCTTCAGCGCCCCGCAGGCGCGCATCATGCGCAGCGCGCCGAGCGCGGTGCCCGAACGCAGGAGACGGAGCAGCTCCTCGAGCACACGCGGCTTCGCGGAACGCGCCAGTTCCGGCGCGAGCTCGATCATCGCGGCCCACGTGCCTTCTTCGATGCGGAAGCCCAGCCGCGTCGCGAACTTGACCGCGCGCAGGATGCGCACCGGGTCTTCCGCCATGCGCACGCGCGGCTCGCCGATCGTGCGCAGCACGCCGGCCTCGAGGTCCTCGAGCCCGTCGACGTAGTCGAGGATCTCGTGGCGGTAGGGGTTGAGGAACAGCGCGTTGATCGTGAAGTCGCGGCGGCGCGCGTCCTCCTCGGCCGTCCCGAACTCGTTGTCGTCGACGATCAGCAGGTCCTCGCCGTCCTCGTCCGACTTCTGCGGCGCACGGCGGAAGGTCGCGGTCTCGACGATCTGCCCGCCGTAGGTGACGTGCACGAGCTTGAAGCGCCGGCCGATGATGCGGCCGTTGGAGAAGAGCGACTTGACGCGCCGCGGCGTGGCCGACGTCGCGACGTCGTAGTCCTTGGGGCGCCGGCCGAGCAGCAGGTCGCGCACGCAGCCGCCGACGAGGTAGGCCTCGTGCTGCTCGCGCTGCAGGCGCGAGATGACGCGCAACGCGTTCTGGTCGAGCGCCGAGTGGGGGATGTCCGCCGGGATCACCCGCGGGAGCGGGGCCGGACGTGCGCGCGGATTGTCGGGGACGGGCATGGGGGAGGCCGTGGTCGGTGCCGCGGAAGCGGACACTGTAGCGCGGGCTTGCACGGCTTGAAGGGCGTGCTGCGGCGACGCCCAGCGCTCGGGAGCGCTGTTGCCACGGACGCCCGCGGGCCCTACTCTGGTGCGCTCCACAGGCCAGTAGCTCCAACGGTTAGAGCGACTGATTCCAAATCAGTAGGTTCGGGGTTCGAATCCCTGCTGGCCTGCCAAACCTTCCCGTTCCCGCGCTCGCGGCCCCCGCTCGCCGACGCAGGGGCGGTATCCTGTTCGCAGCCCGTCCGAACGCTTCGGCCGCCTCCGGCCTCCGGATTGCTCCCCCCAAGTCGCAGGACGCCCACCATGACCGCCAGCGAAGCCCGGATGCAGCCTGCGGACGAGGATCGTGAGGAGCCGCGCGAGCCCGCGGGCGGCGCGGACGCCGGATCGGACGCCGGTCCTGATTCTGGGGCCGACCCCAAGGCTGCTCCGCGGTCGCGCAAGGACGAGGATCCCGACTCGGTGCTCGAGCACGCCCACACGCCCGTGCCGTCGCTCGACGAGCTGCGGGCGGCGATGGCCTGGGCCTTCGAGGGCGAGGAGATCGCGGCGCACCTGCTCGATCGTTTTGCCGAGCACGCGCGCGTCGTGCTCGACGGCAACCGGCGCATGAACCTGACGGCGATCGTCGAGCCGCGCGAGGTCGCCGCGAAGCACTACCTCGACTCCTGGCGCACGACGCGGCTCCTGCCGCTGGTCGGCCGCGCGCTGCTCGACATGGGCACCGGCGCGGGCTTTCCCGGCATGCCGGTCGCGCTCTCGGAGCCGCAGGTGCGCGTGGTGCTGCTCGACTCGACGCGCAAGCGCATCGACTTCGTCAACGAGTGCATCGCGGCGCTGAAAGTGCCCAACGCGAGCGCCGTCGCCGAGCGCGCGGAGGACCACCTCGCCCGCAACAAGTACGACATCGTGCTCGTGCGCGCGGTGAGCTCGGTGCGCGAGAACGTGCGCCTGCTGCGCAAGGTGCGCCACTCGCACAAGGACCTCGTGATGCTCAAGGGCCCGTCGTGGTCGCGCGAGGCGCGTGCGGCGGAGCGTGAGGCCGAGCGCCTAGGCTTCCGGCTCGACACCGTGTGGGAGCACAAGCTCCCCGGCGAGCTGGGCGACCGTGCGTTCCTCGTCTACCGCGCGCCCGGCGGCCACGGGAACTGAAAGCGCGCGCCATGTCGATGACGCTGTGGATCGTGCTCGGGCTCGCGGCCCTGCTCGTGTTCGCGGTGGTCGTCGCGGCGATCCTCGCCTTCCCGCGCGACGGTTCGTTCTGAGCCGCGCTCGCGTCCTCAGGCGAGGTCGAGCCAGCGCAGCACGCGCGAGGCGAGGAAGCCGAAGACGGCGACCACGACGACCATCAGCGCGCTCCACTTGAGGTAGCCCAGGAGCGACGTGTCCTGCGGCGGACGCGGGGCGGGCTCGCCTTCGGACGGCGGCCGCTGGCCTGCGGGGGGGAGATTTCCTTCGTTGCTCATCGCGAGGGGCGCGGTGCGAGCGAGATGTGGTGCCCGGGACGGGAGTCGAACCCGTATGCCCGTTTAAAGGCGCTAGGACCTGAACCTAGTGCGTCTGCCAATTCCGCCACCCGGGCAGGGTGAAGGGCCGGAGACAGTACGGAGCGCAGGGCGGCTCGTCAACGGCCTGCCCGAGGTTTGTGGAGCGTCACCCAAGGCGCGGCTGGAGGCCGCGCGGGCATGGGGCTACGCTCTCCCGCTCGCCATGGCGGACACCAAGGACACCAAGACTCGGCGCCTGATCGCCGAGAACCGCCGGGCCCGGTACGACTTCGAGTTCCTCGAGACGCTCGAGTGCGGCCTCGAGCTCAAGGGCACCGAGGTCAAGAGCCTGCGCCAGGGCCAGGCCTCGATCGTCGAGGCCTTCGGGCTGCTGCGCGGGGGCGAGCTCTGGCTCCTCCAGGCGCACATCCCCGAATACAGCCACGGCAACATCCAGAACCACGTGCCGACGCGCGACCGGCGGCTGCTCGTCCACAAGCGCGAGCTCAAGCGCTGGACCGAGGCCGTGCGCGAGAAGGGCATCACGATCGTGCCGCTGCAGCTCTACTTCCTCGGCGCGCGCGTCAAGGTCGAGATCGCGCTCGCCCGCGGCCGCAAGCTGCACGACAAGCGCGAACGCGAGCGCGAAAAGAACGACCAGCGCGACATGGACCGCGCGATGTCGCGCCGGCGTTGACTCGCCGCGCCGGCTGGGAAGTTCCGCACTCTCGTGCTAGGCTCCCGCTCACTTGGGGGCGCACCGGTCTCGACCGGTTTGCGTGCGCTTCAGGTCGCGTGTCGGGGATCTCGAGTCATCCCGTAAAATCCTCTCGGGAAACGGCATAACCTGCCAATGATTACGCTCTCGCTGCCTAAGAACTAGGCCAGCCGTCCTCCGCGGAGCGCCTGCGGCCGCGGTACGACGCCACCAGCAGGCTGGCCGGGTCGGCTCACCGTCGAGCACGCCCCGGCGAGACAGATCGACGGCGGTCTGCGGGGAGCCTGCCCATGGGCGCCCCGGAGACGGCACAAACCAAGGGCTACACACGTAGACGCCGGTCGCGGATGGATTCCGGGACGCGGGTTCGACTCCCGCCGCCTCCACCATCTTCACGCGCCCGCTGGGAGCTTCCCCGCGGGCGCGCGTTCGTTTTCGGGGCCTCGCCTGCGCGCGCTCCACCTTCGTGCTTGCCCCTGCGCGGCGCGCTTCCCAATCTGTGCGGCGCGCGCTCGATCCGACTTACCCAGGGGCGCGAGGAGACCTGAGCGCGTGACCGCCGACCTCGACCTCTTGTGCGTCAACACGATCCGGACCCTGTCGATCGACGGGATCCAGAAGGCCAACTCCGGGCACCCGGGCCTGCCGCTCGGCGCGGCGCCGATGGCCTTCACGCTGTGGCAGCGCCACCTGCGCCACGATCCGGCCGACGCACGCTGGCCCGACCGCGACCGTTTCGTGCTGAGCGCGGGCCACGGCAGCATGCTGCTGTATTCGCTGCTGCACCTGACGGGGTACGCGGTGACGCTCGAGGACCTCAAGTCCTTCCGCCAGTGGCACAGCAAGACTCCGGGGCATCCGGAGAACTTCCAGACGCAGGGCATCGAGGCGACGACCGGGCCGCTCGGCCAAGGCGCGGCGAATTCGGTCGGCATGGCGCTGGCGGAGCGCACGCTCGCGGCGCGCTTCAACCAGCCCGGGCATACGCTCGTCGACCACCGCACGTACGCGCTGCTCGGCGACGGCTGCATGATGGAGGGCGTCACGTACGAGGCCGCGTCGCTCGCGGGCCAGCTCAAGCTGCACAAGCTGACGTGGCTCTACGACGCCAACGACATCTCGCTCGATGGCCCGACGTCGCTCTCGTTCGATGTCGAGGACGTCGCCGCGCGTTTCGTCGCGCAGGGCTGGCGGGTCGAGCGTGTCGCCGACGGCAACCACGATCTTGCGGCGCTCGACCGCGCGCTAGGCAATGCGGCGGCGCAGCAGGACAAGCCCACGCTCGTGATCGTCAAGACCACGATCGGCTTCGGCAGCCCGGCCAAACAAGGCACGAGCGAAGCCCACGGCTCGCCGCTCGGTGCCGACGAAGTCGCGAAGGTGAAGCAGGGCTTCGGATTCGATCCGGCGAAGTCCTTCGACGTGTCCGACGCGGCGCGTGCGCACTTCAAGACGGGCGTCGCACGCGGAGCGAAGGTGCGTGCGGCGTGGCTCGAGCGGCTCGCGGCGTACCGCAAGGCGTTCCCCGAGCTCGCCGCTGAGTTCGAGCGCCGCATGGCGGGCGAATTGCCGGCGGATTTCGCGGCGCGCTGCGAGAAGGAACTGCCGCAGTGGGACGCGGGCGCGGGCCTCGCGACGCGGGATGCGAGCGGCAAGGCGATCCAGGCGCTCGCCGCGATCGTGCCCGAGCTCATCGGTGGCGACGCGGACCTCTCCGGCTCGACCAAGACCACGATCGGCGGCAGCTCGTCGATCGCCGCGGGCCAGTTCGGCGGCCGCAACGTGCACTACGGCGTGCGTGAGCACGCGATGGGCTCGATCGGCAACGGGATGCTCTACCACGGCGGCGTGCGGCCGTTCGTGTCGACGTTCTTCGTGTTCAGCGACTACATGCGGCCGCCGGTGCGGCTCGCGGCGCTGTGTGGCTTGCCGCTGCTCGCGGTGTGGACGCACGACTCGGTCGCGGTCGGCGAGGACGGGCCGACGCACCAGCCGGTCGAGC
>JABWBL010000100.1 GCA_013360535.1 Planctomycetaceae bacterium | reverse complement strand
GCGGCCGCATCACCAAGGCCGGCTGCCCGTCAGGGCGCTGGAAGGTGGTCGAGGCCGCGTGGCACGCACGCCTGAGGCCAGCGATGACCAAGCACTTGCTGCGGCGCTGCGACGGGCTGCCGCAGCCGATCCTCGACATCGCGTGGAACGCGCAGAAGCGGCTGCACAAGCGTTACTGGGCGATGGTCAACCGCGGCAAGCGCTCGCAGGTCGCCGTCGTCGCCGTGGCGCGCGAGCTGTGTGGCTTCGTCTGGGCCATCGGCCAGGCGCTGCCGCAGCCCACGGCGCCGACCGCGAGCTGAAACGCCAGCACGCTCTCTCACAACACGAGGCCAAGAAGACCCGCGAGGACGGCGGGCGACCCGGTGAACAAGCCCGGGAGGGGAGCCCTCGATCGTGCCCGTTGGGCAGGCAGCTTGCTGCCGACGCCCGCTCTCAAATTGAGCCAGCCCCTCCTACGAACGCCTGAACTGCGGTACCCAACCCGCGAATATCAGACTGCAACGCCGCGAAGCGAGCCGGCGCTCGCCGTCCCCGCACCTTCAACCTCGATCGCTCCCAAGCGATCGGGGCCGGCCGCCTGATGAAGGCGACCGGCCCCGCACAATTCAAACCTGTCAGCGTGATCCGTCAGGGGTGCTTGACAGGTCCACCCATATCAGGGGCAGATCGTGAACGAAACCGCGTTGGTGAGGCCGGTCGTGAAGCTGTCCGCCGGGTCGCGGTAGTAGTACTGGGCGCAGGCGAACTGGCCCGGGATCAGGAGCGAGTCGACACCGGACTGGATGTGCGCGTTCATGTCGAACGTCATCGTGCCGGTGCAGCTGTTGCCGCTCGCGGCGCCGCCGGTGTTCTGGACCGGCGTGCGGCGCAGCGGGCTCTCGACGCACAGCGTGCCACCCTGGAACGGCGAGTTCTTCGTGGCGTAGCCGTAGTAGAGGAGACCCGTGCGGTTGTTGAGCACGCTCGTCGCGCCGATCGTGAACGGCAGGTTTGCCGACGCGCTCGGGATGCCCTCGAAGCTGATCGCGGGCAGGCAGAACAGGCTGTTGAGCTTGCCCGTGCAGTAGGTCGCGACGTTGCCCTGGCAGCCGATGGGGCCGAGCGTCGTGACGCACACGTCGTCGATCGCCGCTTCGGTCACCGAGTTGTTGGGGTTGTCCGAGCACGAGAAGCGCACGCGCACCGTCGCGGTCGGCGTCACGAAGGAGCCGATGTCGATCGTGTCGTAGCGCCAGCCGCCCTGGATGTCGGTGAAGTTGCGCACCGTGACCCAGTTCGTGCCGGCCGCGTTCGAGGCGAGCTCGACCTTGAGGTAGTCGGCGTCACCGTCGTCGTTGTAGAACCAGTAGGCGAACGAGATCTGCGCGATGCCGCTCGACACGTCGAAGGCCGGCGAGGTCAGGACCGTCGGGCCGCCGTCGACGTCGGCCTCGCCGACGTTCGTGCTGCCCGCGGTGCCCTGGCCCGTGAACTGGCACTGCGTGCCCGTGCCGGCCGGGTTGTCCGTGCCGGGCTGGGCCTGCGCGCCGCTCTGCGTCGTGCCGATCGGGGCGCCGCGCGTCCACGCACCCGAGGTGAGCGACGTGTTGGCGACCGCCCAGCCCTGGTCGGTGTCGAAGTTGTCGCAGAACACGACCACCTGGGCGCCGACCTGGAAGTCGAGCACGCCCTGGGCGGGAGCGTTGAGCGGGAAGGTCAGGGAGTTGCCGAGCGCGTCGGTGCCCGACACGTAGTACTGGACCACCTTCGGCGCGATCTGGCCGGGGATGTTGGCCGAGTACGTGTTGCCGGCGCCGGCGCTCATCGGCAGCGCCGTGAACGCGCCGGCCGAGCCGATCCGGTAGAAGACCGTCGCGGACGCGACCGACGAGCCGAAGTTCGACGTGATCGTCGCGTTGACCGTGTACGGACCGGCCTGGTTGGTCGTGTCCGGCAGGTCGGTCACGTTCGTGAACGAGAGCGGGATCAGCGTGTACCCCGGGAAGCCCTGGGCGCGGAAGCCGGCGTCGATCTGCGAGTAGTGCGGCGTGCCGTTGGCGATGTTGCCGTCGTTGTCATCGAGCGTCAGCCACTGGGTCTCGATGACGCTGCGGATCTGCGTCTGGTTGTAGCTGTTCATCCAGCCGAGGAAGAGCGCGTTGGCGACCGCCGCGCCGGGCCCGTTGCCGAGCGCCGTCTTGAGGTTCGCGCGCACCTTCCAGGCGGCGCCCATCCAGACCTCGCCGTCGGCGTGCACGCCGCCGTAGCAACCGGGGTTCGAGTCCCCGCAGAACTGGCGCGTGTTGAGGCCGGTGCGGATCGCGCTCGAGCCGCTGAACTGGGCGCCGACGACCGGGTTCTCCCAGATGTACATGGCCCAGATGTCCGCGTTGCCCTCGCCCATCCCGTCGCTGCCGTTGCCGGTGCCGTAGATGACGTTGAGCCAGTGGCCGTCCTCGTGCGCGACGACGGTCGAGTAGGCCGTGTTCACGCAGCCGCCGCCGGCCTGGTAGAAGTTGATCGACGAGCCGTTGAAGAACGCGTTGCAGGTCGAGCTGATGTTGGCGTTGGCCGTGTGGACGAAGTCGGCCTTGCTGTCGAGCGGGTTGACCGAGCGGACCCAGTCGCGCTGGAGGTTGACCGACTGGAAGATGTTCGCCTGCGCCGTCTCGAGCGCGCCCGAGGCGGGGTTGAGCACGATCGTGTTGCCCGTGCCGACCGGGACCGACTGCACGAGGCTGTAGGCGCCACCGGGCGAGTTGTTGACCTGGTTGTACGTGCCCGTGTAGTTGAACGTGCAGTTGAGCGCCGCCGCGGCGCCGACGTAGTTGAAGAAGCCGTTGGCGTCGGTGAAGGTCGTGCCGGCCGAGCTCTGCACGCGCGCGTAGCGCATCGCCTGCTGCGTCTCGACGTTCGAGGCGGTGTCGGGGTTGGTCCCCGGCGTCGCCATCGTGTAGACCGTGCCGCCGACGTCGAAGTAGTGGATCGCCTCTTCCGTGGCGACGACCGCACCCGTCTTGGCGTCGAGGAAGTAGGTGATGCCGAGCGGCTCCATGTCCGCGGGCAGGTACATCACCGTCACGCGCCAGGCGAGCTTCGCCGTGCGCGCCTCGGCCGAGTCGACCTGCGCGATCACCAGACGCGGCTCCTCGCTGACGGCGCCGACGACGCCCTTGTCGAGCTGGAACTGCGCGACGCCGCGCAGCGCGGCCTCGTCCGCGACGAGCGTCGACAGGGTGTCGAGCCCGGCGATGCCCGGCAGGGCGCGCGTCTGGATCGAGAGCAGCTCGCCCCGCGCGCTGAACAGCACGTTGACGAAGCCGCCTTCGACCGGCACGCCGCCGACCGACTGGCGGAACTTGACCGTCAGCTTGTCGCTCGAGCCGACCATGCCGAGCGGGAGGAACTGCGTGCTCTCCTCGACCAGCGTCGACTGCTCGATGCCGTGCAGGTTCTGCGCGGTCGCGAGCGCCTGGCGGGCGAGCGTGAACCAGTCGGCCTCGCTCAGGGGCTCGAAGGTCGCCGCGACCTTGCCACCGAACAGGAACTCGGCGCGACCGGTGCCCTCATCGAGGTCGATCTGCCAGTTCGAGCCGTACTCGGCCTGCCACTGCGTGAGGGCGGCCTGGGTGCTGGGAGCCTGCTGGGCGTGCGCGAGGCCGAACGGAACGCCGGCCAGGGCGATGAAGGAAGCCAGATAGCGCTTCTGCATGGATGGAGTCACTCCGGGGAGTCGGGGATGTCAGCTTCGGGGAGAACGGCCGGCGCCAGGGGGAACCGGACGGCGTCGGGCCACCCGGACAGGCGGCCCGCCAGCGTCCTAGGACGCGCCGAGCCTCCGGGTGGGTTCCCAACTCTACGCGGATTCGGGAGTTCGGGCCGGTGGCCCACCCCCGAATGCACACTCCTTCCAACCCCGCCGGGAACGGGCCGTTCCGCCCCGGCTCTGGCGCCGCGGAAGTTCCTTCCGGAAGTTCGAGCGCCGGCAAAACGGAAGCCCCTCCGAGACCTTACGGGCGAGAGCGCCCGGTCCGTGGGAGCTCCAACGGCTCCCCGTCCACGGCTCAGACGCGGCGCACTGCGGCGAGCACCGAGCGCGTCGCGAAGCTCTTGTTGAGCGTGTAGAAGTGCAGGCCCGGGGCGCCGCCCTCGAGCAGCGTGCGGCACTGCAGCACCGCGTGCTCGATCCCGATCGCCATCACGGCCGCCGGGTCGTCCTGGGCGGAGCGCAGCCGCTCGGCCAGCTCGGCCGGGATCTTCGCGCCGCACATCTTCGTGAAGCGCTCGACCTGCGCGACGTTGGTGATCGGCATGATCCCGGGCACGATCGGGACGCGGATGCGCGCGTTGCGGGCGCGCTCGACGAAGGCGAAGTAGTCGCGGTTGTCGAAGAAGAGCTGCGTCACGAGGAACAGGGCGCCCGAATCGACCTTGAGCTTGGTGAAGCGCAGGTCGTCGTCGCGGTTCGAGCTCTCGACGTGCCCCTCGGGGTAGCAGGCGGCGCCGATGTCGACCTGGTAGTTGCTGTCGAGGTACTCGATCAGGTCGCTGGCGTGCGCGAAGCCGCCCGCGACGGGCTTGAAGGCACCGTCGCCCTTCGGCGGGTCGCCGCGCAGCGCGAGGATGTTCTCGATGCCCTGACCGAGCAGGTTGCCGATCTCGTTGCACAGGTCGTCCTGCGTCACGCCGGAGCAAGTCAGGTGCGCCATCGCCGTCAGGCCGAGCTCGAGCTGCACGCGGCTCACCGTCTGCAGCGTGCGCGCGCGCGTCGAGCCGCCCGCGCCGTTGGTGACGGAGACGAAGTTGGGTTCCAGCGCCGACTTCAGCTCGGCGATGGTCTTGAGCAACGGGGCGACGTGCTCGTCCGACTTCGGCGGAAAGAACTCGAAGCTGAAGACCGGCTTTCCCCGGCCGTGCATCTCGCTGATCCTCACGCGGCGCTCTCCTCGAAGATCTCCTGGAACCTGGCGCGAAACTCGTCGGGCAGCCGCAGCGGTCGCAGCGTGTCGAGCTCGACGCAGGCGGTGACGTGGCGGGCATCGACACACACGGTCGAGCCGATGGCAATGCGGTAGCGCAGCTCGAAGGACGAGCCGCCGAGCTTCGTGCACGTGACGCGCGCGACCGGCCGGTCGCCGAAGCGCAGTGGCGAACGGAAGTCGACTTCGCTGTGCACGAGCGGGAACCCGATGCGCCGGCGCGAGATCAGCTCGTCGTAGCGCACGCCGCAGTGGCGCTCCCAGAGCGACTCGAACACCTCGTGCAGGTACCCGTAAATGCGCGGGAAATAGGCGATTCCGGCCGCGTCCACGTCGCCGAAGCGCACGTGCAGCTCGTGCTCGTAGCTCTTCACGCGAAGAGCTCCGGCCAGGCCTCGCGCACGGCTCCGGTCACGGCTTCGGCGAGCCGCTCGACCGTCGTGCGGCCTTCTTCCGCGCTCGCGTGCGCCGGATCGCCGCAGTAGGCCTGATCGATGCCGATGTCGACGAAGTGCAGCGCCCCGCGCTGGATCTCCCCCACCAGGTCGACCTCGACCGGCGGCAGGCCCGCGCGCACTTCCTCGCGCACGGCGGCGGGGTCGGCCGCGAGCACGAGGCTCGTCTCGTAACGACCCGCATGGTCGCCCTTGAGGAACGCCTCGCCCAAGGTCTGCGCGATGCGGCGCCGTGTGACGTCGACCAGCACGATCCGCGCGTGGTCACGCGTGATCTCCGGCCGGTCGAGCGCGACGCCGCGCAGGACCTCGACGTGCGCGGGCTCGAGATGGCCGTTGACGACCACGACGCGCCGCACGCCCCCGGCCTCGAGCCCTTCGACGATGTCCTCGACGATCGACCACAGGGTCGCCGGCTGGATCGAGATGCGCCCGGCGAAACCGTCGGTGAAGCGCGTCACGCCGTAGTTGACCGGCGGCAGCACGACCGCGTGGATGCGCTCTTCCGCGAGCAATTCCGCCGCCCGTCGCGCCTGCGCCAGCGCGATCGTGACGTCGGTGTCGAGCGGCAGGTGCGGGCCGTGGGGCTCCGTGCAGCCGACGGGCAGGAGCGCGACGCAGTCGGGGCCGAGCACGGCCGCCGCCTCCGGCCAGGTGAGCTTGGCGAGGTCCATGAGGGCGCAGAGGGTACCAGTTCGTAGGGCCGCTCGCCTTGGCCCCGCTATCCTTCGCCGGATGCGAATCGCGTGCATCGGCGGAGGCCCGGCGGGCCTGTACTTCTCGATCCTGCTGAAGAAGTCGTTCCCCGCGGTCGAGGTCGACATCTACGAGCGCAACAAGGCCGACGACACCTTCGGCTGGGGCGTGGTGTTCTCCGACGAGACGCTCGGCAACTTCGAGAAGGCCGACCCCGAGAGCTACGCGGCGATCACGTCGGAGTTCCGCTACTGGGGCGACATCGACACGCAGATCGGCGGCCAGTGGGTGCGCTCGACCGGCCACGGCTTCTGCGGCATGTCGCGCAAGCGCCTGCTCCAGATCCTGCAGAAGCGCGCGAGCGACCTCGGCGCGCGGCTCCACTTCCAGAAGGAGATCCTCGACGAGCGCGAGGTCGGGCCCGCCGACCTGATCCTCGCCTGCGACGGCGTCAACAGCCTGATCCGCAAGCGCCACGAGCAGCACTTCCGCCCGCAGATCCGCTGGGGCAAGTGCCGCTTCGCGTGGCTCGGCACGACGAAGGAGCTCTCCGCCTTCACGTTCCTGTTCCGCGAGAACCAGCACGGCCTGTGGCAGATCCACGCCTATCCGTTCGAGAAGGGCCTCTCGACCTTCATCGTCGAGTGCCACGAGGACGTGTGGAAGCGCGCGGGGTTCGAGCACGCGACGGAAGAGCAGACCTGCGCCTACTTCCGCGAGCTGTTCGCCGACGTGCTCGACGGCCATCCGTTGCTCGCCAACCGCTCGCTGTGGCGCATTTTCCCCGAGATTCGCTGCGAGAACTGGAGCCACGGCAACGTCGTGCTGATGGGCGACGCGGTGCACACCGCGCACTTCTCGATCGGCTCGGGCACCAAGCTCGCGATGGAGGACGCGATCGCGCTCCACGAGGCCTTCCGCGCGCACGGGCTGGCCAGCGTGCCCAAGGTGCTCGCCGCCTACGAGAGCTCGCGCCGCATCGACGTGGCCAAGCTGCAGCGCGTCGCGCGCACGAGCCAGCAGTGGTTCGAGGAATGCGCGCGCTACATCCGGCAGGATCCGGTCGAGTTCACGTTCAACCTGATGACGCGCTCGCGGCGCATCACGTGGGACAACCTCGCCGTGCGCGACCCGGCGCTGATCGACCGCACGCGCGAGGAATTCGCGCGCAAGGCCGGAGTGCGCGTCGCCGAGGGAGCGCGTGCGCCGGAGCCGATGTTCACGCCGTTCCAGCTGCGCGACCTGCGCCTGCGCAACCGCGTCGTCGTCTCGCCGATGTGCCAGTACACCGCCGTGCACGGCGTGCCGAACGACTGGCACCTCGTGCATCTGGGCAGCCGCGCCGTCGGCGGAGCGGGCCTCGTGATCGCCGAGATGACCAACGTCTCGCCCGAAGGCCGCATCACGCACGGCTGCGCCGGCCTGTGGAACGATCCGCAGGAGCAGGCGTGGCGGCGCATCGTCGAGTTCGTGCACACGCACACCGCCGCGCGCATCGGCATCCAGATCGCGCACGCCGGTCGCAAGGGCTCGTGCCTCGCGCCGTGGTCCGGTGACGCGCCGCTCGACGACGCTCGCGCGTGGCCGACGCTCGGCCCCTCCGCCGATCCCTTTGGCCCCAAGTGGCCCGCGCCGAAGGCCATGGACCGCTCCGACATGGAGCGCGTCCGCGACGCTTTCGCCGACAGCCTGCGCCGCGCCGACCGCGCCGGCTTCGACCTCGCCGAGCTCCACATGGCGCACGGCTACCTGCTCTCGAGCTTCCTCTCACCGCTCTCCAACCGCCGCACCGACGACTACGGCGGCAGCCTCGCCAACCGCATGCGCTTCCCGCTCGAGGTCGCGGAGCACGCTCGCAAGGCCTGGCCTTCCCACAAGCCCCTCGCCGTGCGCCTCTCCGCGACGGACTGGCTCGATGACGAAGGCGGCTTCACGCTCGCCGAGGCCGTGGTCGTCGCCCGCGAGCTCAAGGCGCGCGGCATCGACCTGATCGACGTCTCCTCGGCCGGCAACACGCCGCTCTCGCGCCCCGAATACGGCCGCATGTACCAGCTCGGCCTCGCCGACACGATCCGCCACGAAGTCGGAATCCCCGTCCTGTCCGTCGGCGGCTTCCTTTCCCCCGACCACGCCAACTCCGCCATCGCCGCCGGCCGCGCCGACCTCGTCGCCATCGCCCGCGCGCACCTCTCCGACCCCTACCTCACGCTGCACGCCGGCTCGAAGTACGGCTTCGACGACCCCGACTGGCCGGTGCAGTACCTCGCGGCGAAACCGCGCTGAAGCCGCGGCATCGGCGCGAGGCCCACGAGGGCCGAGATGGAAATCGGCGCGGGTACTCGGGAGGATTCGGGCGCGCGGGGCGTCGGAGAGAGCGGCAGCCCCCGCCGAACGATGAAGAGGATGGTCTTGCTCGCGGCCGTGATCGGAGCGCTCGCGCTCGTGGGGTGGTTCGTGAGCGGGGCGCTGCGGCGGGAGCCGGTGCGGCTCGAGCCGCTGCCGGAGGGCCGGCTGGAGTTGCCGGAGAGCGTGGTCGATCCGACGCCGCAGCCCGAGGCGGAAGAAGCGGAGCAGCCGGTGGCAGTGGAGGACGAAGTCGAGCCGGCGCCGGTGGTGCGGGCAGCGGAGGCGACGTGGACGCTGCGGGGGACGGTGGTTTCGACGAACAGCGCCGAACCGAACGCGCGGGTCGAGATCTGGCGCAGGCGCGAGCCGGAGAGCGCGTTCGCGGCGATGACGAACGTGGCGGGAACGTTCGAGATCGAACTGCCGACGAAGGATCTGGGCATCGGAACGGCGGCGTGGGCACGTGTGCGCGATGAAGCGGGCGACGTGCGCTTCGAGGGCGCGCTGAGGCTCGAGCCGCAGGTCGTGATCCTGCTCTCCGAGAGCCGGCGCTGGCGCGGCATGGTCGAATGCTCGTGGCCGCGCACGACGGAGGCACTGACGGTCCGGTTGTTCGAACCGGCCTGGCGTGCGGCGAAGGAAGGCCGCCAGGTGGGCGGCGCGCTGTGCGACGGCATCGGCTACTTCGAGATCGCCGGGATCCTGCGCAGCGACACGGAAACGCTGGTCGCCGAGCTCGAGCTGCGCGGCCGAGAGGGCGTGATCGCGGTCGGGACGCGGGCGGTGAGCCGCGC